>JAITAW010000075.1 GCA_031283905.1 Treponema sp.
ATAGACCTGGGAGAGGTGACACGATTGTCGCTAGAGTGCCGACTTGAGCGGCGGGCGCTTGCATCAGCGCGGCTAATACGGTAAACTATCCGCATGTCATTAATCCGCTTGCAAACCTACCTTGCCCACGCGGGAGTCGCCTCCCGCAGGGCCGCCGAGAAACTTATCACAGACGGGCGGGTATCCGTGAATGGAACAATCGTTTCCGTCTTGGGAACAAAAGTCGAGGCGGGAGACACGGTACGCCTCGACGGGGTTCCGGTTGCCATTCAGACCGGCTTTCTCTATCTCCTTCTCAATAAGCCGCCTGAATATATTTGTAGTTCGTCAGACCCTCAAGGCAGGCGGCTTGCGAAAGATCTTCTTCCCGCCCGCATTGAAGCGCGTCTTTACAATGTCGGGCGTCTTGATTACCGCTCCTCCGGTCTTATCATTTTCACCAATGACGGAGATTTCGCCGCAAAAATCAGCCACCCTTCTTCAAATATCGAAAAAGAGTACCTAGTGCAGGCATCGGGACACATTCCCGATACGGTCATTAGCGATTTTCTGCGCGGCGTTGTAATAGAAGACGTGAGCTATCAGGCGAAAAAAATTACCCGTATCAACGGAAAAGCAATACGGATAGTATTAATAGAAGGAAAAAATCGAGAAATACGCCGCGTTCTTTCTTACTTTCATCTGCACCCCGTGGTGTTGCGGCGTATCCGCATCGGAAATATATCGCTCGGCGACCTCATGGAAGGCGCGTCCCGCCCACTTTCACCAGAGGAAATTGAAAGCTTAAAGAGGCAACGCACCGACTGAATACGAGAGGAGCGGAGGAAATGGACGAAAACGCTCGGCGTTTTCAAAGCCCGTTTCTTTTTTCCTACCGCCTCAAATTCTTCTTGATCAGCGCAATCCGTTGCTTTACCGAATCGTGAGATGTAAGCGGATCAACGGGTGTATTGAAGCAGTAATCCAGCAGTTGATCAACGCTGGTCTCCGCAACATGCAAACGGGTATCGGACGAGGCGTAGTATATCAAAAGTCGTCCGTTTTCATCCGCAATAGCGCCGTTCGTAAAAACTACGTTGGACACGTCTCCCACCCGCTCTTCACCCTGCGGCGCAATCAGATAGCCGCCAGGCGTCGCTATGACCTTGCGGGGATTGTCCAAAGCGGCGACAAATGCGTAAATCACGTACCTAAGCCCGGCGGCCGTGTTGCGTACGCCGTGCGCAATGTGGAGCCATCCCTTGTTTGTCTTAATGGGAACGGCACCCATGCCGTTTTTCACCTCTTTGATGGTGTGGTATATTTTTTCGTCAAGGATGACTTCTTCCTTCACCTCGGCGTTCTCCATCGTTTCCGAAAAACCGGTACAAATGCCGCCCCCTGAACCGGTTTCGATAAAACCATCCTGCGGGCGGGTATAAAACAGGTATTTACCGTTTACAAATTCAGGGTGAAGCGCAACATTTCGTTGCTGAGGAGATGCGGTTTTAAGATCGGGCAAACGCCGCCATGTTTTCAGATCCTTGGTGCAGACAATACCCGCGCAGGCGGTCGCGCTTGAAGTATCGCCCTTCGGCGCGTTAGGATATTTCCGTTCCGAGCAGAAAATGCCGTATATCCAACCGTCTTCATGGCGGGTTAGGCGCATATCGTAAACGTTCACGTCAGGATCAACGCCTTGATCAAGCAGAATTGGATAATCGTGGAATACGAAGTTATCAATGCCATTAGGACTTTCCGCAACGGCAAAGAAGCTCTTGCGATCCGCTCCTTCAACACGCACTACAAGACAGTACCGTCCGTCAAGTTTTATCGCCCCTGCGTTGAAAGCGGCGTTGATCCCCATGCGTTCCATCAAATATGGATTTGTCCGGGGGTTAAAATCATAGCGCCAAAAAAGGGGCGTATGATCCGCCGTAATAACCGGATACTTGTACCGCATAAAGACGCCATTTCCCGGACTTCCCGATCCATCGGCGTAGTTGGGAATATTTTTTCGGGAAATCAAGGCGAACTGTTCAGCTTTAAGCTGATTAAGCCTCCGTTCAAATCGTTCCATCATATGTTTCTCCAATAAATGCCGCAACAACTCCATACAACTGCGCGCATTGTGATAAGGCGTCTTCCAATTGCCGCCCTTAGGTCTGCTATAATCCGGCGCTCCCTGCGATGAAACCGCCCAGAACCATTCGCCAGCTTGCGCATCCCTTTGGCATCTTTTTATCCACAGCCATTGACGGTAAGAAGCGTCAAGAAATCTCTCGTCTTTTGAAAGCCGGTAGGCATTAAAAAATCCAACCATAGCTTCAGCTTGGCACCACCAGATACGGGCGCTGTCACGGCGTCCAGACGGAGGGTTTTTCGCCCTGTCATGGACTTCATGTTCCAAAGAGCCGGTTACAGGATCGAACCCTTCTACGAGCGTTACATCTGCAATTTTCAGTACAAGCGGCTTGATTTTCTCGCAAAGTTGTTTGTTCCCGGTTTCTTCAACAGCTTCCCAAAGCAACCAGCTTGCCTCAATATCATGTCCAAAGGAGATGACGTCGGTCATCATCGACCAGTCCTTAGTGAAAAACAGATCGAGGTGGCAATCCGCTCCAACAATATGCTCGACAATCGCGGTGATAAGGCTTTCCAGGGAAGAACGTACCATGTCATGCATATCAACGCATTGGGGTCGTAACAATTTCGCGGCGCGCAACAGACTTGTCCACGCCTCCATAACATGGAGATTCGTATTCATGGACTTATCGCAGTCAATATCAACAGACGACAGTTTTGTATCCGCAATAACAGACCAGTCTACGCCCAAGGCTTCGCAGTAACCCTTGAATTGATGATCCCGCGCATGGGTTTCCAGCAGATTGAAAATAGCAAAAGCGGCATCCAATATCGTCTCTGCGGCATCCTTGCTCCGAAATTCAGCCACGGCGGAGGCAAACTCGGAAAGTCCATAAACGGCAAACGCCTGACCGTAAATCTGCTTCCGGTTGTCCACGGGCTTGCCGTCATGAGCCACCATCCAATACACTCCACCATGCCGCTTGTCAAAGAAAATTTTGCACAAATAGGCGTACGCATACTCCGCGCCGACAAGCAACACCGGCTCCTTCAAAAACCGTGTTGCGGCGCTGTACGTCCAGAGATGACGCGAGGCCATTACAACAGAACGGGGACACCTTGCATCACCGGCATTGTTGTTATTCAAATTGCCGTAAAAGCCTCCACTCTCGGTATCACGCGCATATTTCAGCCAAAACGGCAGAATATTTCCCTTTAATTCATGGGACAGTTCATTTATCCACTGTAGGAGGGCTATATCTTTCATATCTTTTCAACCATAGAGCTTATTCCAACATTGGTTTTGGAACAAGCTCGTATAAAAAAAATAACGCCTAACGCTCCGGCTACGAAGTCTACACAAGCCCGCGTCCGAAGAAATTGTTCAACCATTTTTAGCAACAACGGCGTATATCGCGGCAAAGCCGGTAGTATGTATCTCACCTATCCTTTGTTCCGTTTAATCCAGTCGATAATTTCATCAACCTTGCCGAAAATCAATCCGGTAACTGTATCCGCGCAACCGTAGTATATGGCAATCCGGTTCGTAGCTCCGTCAACAAGAGCCGCGCAGGGGAAGGCGACGTTAGGCACGTCACCCATACATTCGTAAACTTCCTGTGGCGTGATGAGATAAGGCTTCGGGCGGGCTATTACTTTCCACGGTTTGTCAAGATCAAGCAGGCATGCGCTAAACGCGTACACAAAACCATTACAACTCGTTAAAACGCCGTGGTAAAAAAGCAACCAGCCTTCACTCGTTTCAATTGGAGCAGGACCCGCACCGATTTTGGTACTTTGCCAACCGTCCGAGGGCGACATAACATGCCGATGCTTACCCCAAAAGGTAATGTCCGGACTCTCCGAATATACAATGTCTCCGAAAGGCGTATGTCCAGAATCGCTCGGACGGCTAAGCAAAGCAAAATTTCCATTTATTTTGCGGGGAAAGAGTACGCCGTTCCGGTTATATTGCATAAGGGGATTTTCTAACTGATAAAATTTTTCAAAATCAAATGTATACCCAATACCGATACACGGGCCGTGATAGCCGTTACACCAAATAATGTAGTAGCGATCTTCTACAAACACCACCCGCGGATCGTATTTGTAATCAGACATGGGAAAATCAGGATCATGTGGTCTAATGAAATCTATCGGCTGATCGGCTATCTTCCATTTATAACCATCATTACTAAAACCGGCATGTATGTTCATCTGACGCGCCGTATCATCACAACGGAATACGCCCGCAAACTGTGTACCATCGCTTTTTTTAAAAGGCACAACCGCGCTATTGAAGATACTATTTGAATGGGCAGTTAAATCACGCGGGATCACCGGATTGCCGGAATACCGCCACAATGGCGAATTTTGAGTAACATCGCTTCCTTTTTTTCTCTCTTCCCAAGGAATATTCGGCAACGGCGCGACATTCTTTAAAGTCATATACAACTCCTTTTAACCAATACAAATACTATTTACGAAGTCCAAGTCTTTTCTATACTCCAGTTGGTGTAAATTGATGATTTTATCATCAAAAATCCATATCCATGGACTCGTACAGATTATGAAACAGCTATTTTTTTCTTGCCGTGTTTTATCGCAGCTTTACAAATCTTGCACACTTTCACTTTAGTGTCATTTTCGCCTTTCTCTTCGTATAAAACCTTTACGGTACGCTTGCAAAGCGGGCATTCCGCCCTTCCGTGATTCGGCAATTCCTGCAAGCCTTTTCCTCTATGCACTTTTGACATACCCAGCCTCCTTATACCTTATCAGCCTTTTTTTCCGTGCGGACTCCGGACTTGGCATCAGCCTTTTCCTTCTTTTCCTTTCCGGCGGCCTTCTTTTCTTCTTTTTTGGCTTTTTTGTCAGAAGTTTCCTTTGTATCCAGCTTATAATCGACCAGTTCAAGAAGGACTACTTGCGCCGCATCTCCGATGCGCTCGCCGAGTTTCAGAATACGGGTGTAACCGCCGTCTCTGTCTTTCATGCGCGGACCAATGTCGGTAAAGAGTTTCGCCACCACAGACTCATCGTACAAACGGCTTGAGGCGATACGGCGATTATGCACCGAATCAATCTTCCCTCTGGTAATCAATTTCTCCGCAAAACGTCTGACTTCCAGAGCCTTTGCTTTGGTTGTTCTAATACGTTCATACCTAAACAGAGAAGTTATCATATTCCGAATCATGGCTTTCCGGTGGGAAGCCATGCGGTCAAGCGGATTAAATCCTCTCCTATGCTTCATCTTGCACTTCCTTTTTTGACGTGGTTTTTATCACATGTTTCAAATTGCTGAAATCGGTCGTTCCCAGACTTAAATTCCATTCCTTCAGTTTTTCTACAATTTCTTGCAAGGACTTTTTCCCAAAATTACGCGCCTTATTCAAGTCATCTTCGTTTTTTTGAATCAATTCGCCTATGGTCTTGATATCCGCTCCTTTAAGACAATTATAGGAACGCACCGACAACTCAAGTTCTTCGATCTTTGTGTCAAGAACAGAACGCAACAAACTGTCGTTTTCATCCGGCGCATTGTCGGCAATCAAACCATCCTCATCAAAATTAATGAACACTGAGAAATGATCCTTCGCTATCTTTGCAGCTTCAGCCACTGCATCATCCGGTGTAACGGTTCCGTCTGTCCACACTTCAAGTGTCAGCTTGTCGTAATCGCTCCGTTGCCCCACGCGAATCGGCTCAACCGTATATTTCACCTTCTTTGCCGGTGAATAAATAGCGTCAAGTGGAATCGTCCCGATCTCTTCGATGGCTTCTTCATTCGCTTCGGACGGTACATACCCCCGCCCCAAGTCTATTTGAACTTCAAATTCAAGCGACGCATTATCCATCAACGTCATCACATGCTGTCCGCCGCTCATCACCTCAACGAGCCCGGGTTTCACAAAATCATCGCTTTTTACCTCGCGGGCGCCTTTCCATTCATACAAAACCGTAGTCAACTCCTGATCTTCAGGCAGTCTCAATCGAATCTTCTTTAAATTATTGATAACTTCCAGCGTATCTTCCACAATATTCGGTATATTCTCGAATTCACTGGAAATAGTATGAGTCGTCCCATCGCTACTATACGATGTTATCTTAGTAGCGGAAATAGCATAACCTTGAATAGAAGACAAAAGTATCCGACGCAAGGTATTCCCCATAGTCATACCCATTCCGGATTCAAATGGAGATACGGTAAATTTACCATAATTTTGGTTCAATTCGCTATGCTCAAAAGCTATTCCCCTTGGACGTTTAAGTCCCTGAAGAAGATTTTTGCGGGCCATTGAGTCTCCTTTTCTGCATTTTCTTATAGGAGGGGAAGCATATTAAAGCAAATTCATTAGAACATTGCAACAGCGGGCTTGGCTTTACGCCGCTACCCTTGCTCCAGCCATCTTCAGGACTACGTCCTTCCATCAGCTTCCATTGCCCTTACTCCTTGGCGATTTTCTACGCCGCTAATATCAGGGCAACAGACCTCAGTACAATAAATTCCCTCTCGAACAACAGGTTTTTCCACGAAAAACCTGACACCTTGCGACTCTGCGAAGCGGTTCATTTCGAATACAACTCAACGATCATCTGTTCTTTAATATCCGCAAGATCAGTAACATCATTACGGCGGGGAACAGCCAAGAATGTACCTTTCATTGCATCAGGATCAAGTCGCAGCCACGGCATTACTCCGGATTTACCAAATTCTTTCAATGCGTCTTTCACAAGTGAAAGATTTTTGCTTTTTTCCCCAATAACAATTTCATCTTCACTCTTCACCAGATAGGAAGGAATATTCACCCGTTTTCCATTAACCATAATATGCCCGTGCAGAACAAGCTGCCGCGCCTGACTTCTGCTCACCGCAAAACGCAACCGGTACGCCACATTGTCAAGACGGCGTTCGAGAAGCGCAAATAAATTTTCACCGGTAATCCCCGGCATACGCAATGCTCTCTCGAAGAAAAGTTTAAACTGTTTCTCCTGCATTCCATAAATTCGCTTGAGCTTCTGTTTCTCGCGGAGTTGAATGCCGTAATCGGAACGTTTCCCCGTCCGGGCCTTCGGATCCTTTCCGGGAGCAGCCCGTTTTTTATTGATCGGACATTTATCACTTTTGCACCTATCGCCTTTGAGCATCAGTTTCTTCTGCTCGGTACGGCATAAACGGCACACAGGACCTGTATATCGCGCCATGGTTTCTCCTTATATACGCCGTGTCTTACGGGGTCTACAACCGTTATGGGGAATCGGAGTGACATCATTAATGGATTTTACCTTAATCCCCAACACGCCTAACTCGCGGACAGCGGATTCACGCCCCATACCAGGACCCTTCACATATACATGAACTTCCCGTAGACCGGACTGCATCGCTTTTTCCGTAGCCGTTCTAGTTACCGCTTGGGCGGCAAAAGGCGTTGACTTTTTGGCCCCGTTGAATTTAAGCTGACCGGAACTCGCCCATGAAACAGTATTTCCCATAAGATCGGTAATAGTAACAATAGTATTGTTGAACGTAGCCTGAATATATACGTTCCCCTCGTACACTGATCTCTTTTCTTTTCTTTTCTTCGTATTAGCCACATCTCCTCCAAACACTTCCAATCATTTTGATTTTAGCAGTTTTTTTAGCATGGTAACAACAAAACCTCAATACAGTGGCATTGTTACACTCTATTTCTTCTTTCCGGCGACAGTTTTCTTTTTGCCTTTACGGGTACGAGCATTTGTTCTCGTCCGCTGACCGCGCAACGGCAAACCCTTTCTATGGCGAAGACCACGATAACAACCAATATCCATAAGGCGTTTAATGTTCAACGCAATCTCGGTCCGCAAACGTCCTTCCACCTTATAATCGTTCTCAATGAGCTGCCTCAGTTCGTTCAACTCTTCTTGGGAAAGATCATTTATCTTACGATTCGGATCTATTTTTGTTTTAGCGCAAATTTCATCAGCGCTTGCTCTCCCGATCCCAAAGATATAGGTTAAAGCAATGTTTACATGTTTGTTAGGAAGGTCAACCCCTGCAATACGTGCCATACTTACTCCTAACCCTGCTTTTGCTTATGCTTTGGATTTTCACAAATGATACGGACAATGCCGTTCCGCTTGATAACTTTGCATTTATCACATATAGGCTTTACACTTGTTCGGACTTTCATCCTTATTTCCCCTTTTCAATTCTTTATTCATACGCCTGTAGCGCACGTTAAAATCTAATTATCCTCAATTTAATAGGTTTCGTCAATAGAAGCCTCTCCAAAATACGCCCTATGGAACGGCAGTTCTTGGGACAACTTTAGTTATGGACAATTCTATAAATTCCGTCCTCTTAGCCTGCCGTGCTTCGTCAACCCTTCGTGGTTGTGCATCTTCAAAAGACTTTCAACCTGACTCATGGTATCCAGATCAACGCCGACAAGGATCAACAGAGAAGTGCCGCCCATCAAATATGAAATTGAAGACGGGAAATTAAATGCCCATTGTATCAGGGATGGAATAATCGCTATCACGGCCAAGTATAAAGAACCGGGCAATACAATGCGATTCAGGATTTTAGTTAAATATTTCTCAATATGCTCCGCCCTGATACCGGGTATAGATCCGCCGTTCTCTCTGATGTTCTTGGCAATCTCTATCGGGTTCAAACTAACCTGCGTATAAAAATACGCAAAAAAGATAATCAGCAACACATATAAAACATTATACAAAAGTCCGTGCGGCGCTAAAACCCGTGAAATAGCCGCAAGCCACGGCACGTTCCCGCCAATGGTGGAAGCGATCTGTAAAGGAAACGTAAGGATTGACGAAGCAAAGATCACCGGAATCACGCCGGAGGGATTGATCTTGAATGGGATATAGGTGTTTTGAGCGCCATACATTCTGCGTCCCACCACCCGTTTCGCATAATTCACCGGAATCTTTCGCTGTCCTTGCTGCTCAAACACTACAAGCGCCACCACCGCGACAAACATCACAAACACTACTATCACGAACACCATATTAAGATCGCCACTCCGAACCCTTGCGACAAGCTGCCATAGGGCGTGAGGAAGCCGCGCCACGATGCCGGCGAAGATCAAAAGCGAGATGCCGTTGCCGATTCCCCGTTTAGTTATCTGCTCGCCCATCCACATCAGCAACAAAGTGCCGACCGTCACCGCCAGCATAGCCAACAAGGAGAACGGCACGAGCGGCAACATCAATAGGTGTTCCATGTTCGGAGAGCGTGATATGCTCTGGGCGTACTGGGTTACCGCAAAAGACTGAATAAGACAGACCACTACGGTACCATACCGCTGATACATATGTATCTTCTTTCTGCCGCCTTCTTCCTGGGACAATTTTTTTAAGCTGGGAAACACAATAAGCAAAAGCTGCATAATGATCGACATGGAGATGTACGGCATGATACCCAGCATAAACACCGAGAAGTTTGAAAACGCCCCGCCCGCAAAGAAATCAAGATAATCGACAAAAGCGTTTCCAGAGTTTTGCTGGGATTGGAAATATATATTCAAATCATGCACGTTGATCCCCGGCACAGGAAGCACGGTTCCGATGCGGAACACCACCAGCATGATAAACGTAAAAAAAACCCGCTCCCTTAATTCTTTGACTCTGAAAATACCAACCAATGAATTAGCCATGTAACTTTCCTTTTATTCGGCAATTTGCTCGGCAATTGCCGCACCGGAAACCGTACCACCCGCTTTTTCGATCTTCTCTTTCGCCGAATTTGAAAACGCCTTAACCGTAAGGGTGAGTTTTTTTGTAAGCTCTCCGTTTCCAAGCACTTTTACCGGCAACTTTCCTTTAACAAGTCCTTTTATTCTGAGGGTTTCAACGCTTACCGTTTCTCCATTTTCGTACCGTTTCTCTATTTCATCAAGATTTATTGTCTGGAATTCCTTCTTAAACGGATGATTCGAAAAACCTCTGCGAGCAAGCCTGCGGTATAGGGGCATCTGGCCTCCTTCAAAACCCACGTATGTCTTGCCGCCGGAGCGAGACTTCTGCCCTTTATTGCCCCTGCCCGCCGTTGTACCTCTACCGGAACCCTGCCCTCTCCCAACGATGCGTTTCTTTCTATTTGCACCTTCAGGAGCGCGTAAATTAAAATCGTGCATTATTTCACTTCCTCCACGGTTACCAGATGAGAAACACCCCGAATCATTCCCTTAATAGCAGGAGTATCTTCCTGTTCCGTCACGGAACCGATCTTTCGAAGTCCAAGAGAACGCACCGTTGCTCTCTGCTTGGGAAGCGTTCCGATGACACTACGTGTCAACCGAATCTTAATCCGTGCCATATTACCCCCATAACTCCGAAATAGATTTTCCACGGTTGTGCGCCACAGCCTTTGCGTCCATCATCTGTTTAATACACTCAAAGGTCGCCTTCAGCACATTGTACTGACTCGATGCGCCGATAGACTTACTCAACACATCTGTAACACCGCCCGCTTCCATGACAGCCCGCACCGGACCGCCGGCGATAATGCCGGTACCGGAACACGCCGGTTTCAACACAACGCTTGACGCCTTAAACGCCCCGCGCACTTCATGGGGAATAGTGCCGTTTTTGATGGGCAACATAATAACATTACGCCGCGCTTTTTCTTCGCTTTTGCGGATCGCTTCAGAAACATCATCCGCCTTTCCAAAACCGTAGCCGACTCTACCCTTTCTATCGCCGATAACAGTCAACGCGGAAAAGGAGAATCTACGTCCCCCCTTCACAACCTTTGCCGTTCTATTCAGCTTTACCAACTTGGAAACGGGGAACTCTATTTCTTTCTCCTGTCCCCTATCCCGTTCCTTGCCTTCATGGGAACGCTCTCTTGCGTGTTCCATATTTACCCCCTAGAATTGTACGCCAGCTTTCCGCGCGCTGTCAGCCATAGCCTTCACGACCCCATGGTACAAATACCCGTTCCTGTCAAAAACAACACTCTTAATACCTTTGTCAAGGAGTCGTTTTCCCAATATCTCGCCGATTTGCGCTCCGCCTTCCGTATTCGGCTTGATGCCGCGCAACTCTCTCTCCATAGTCGAAGCAGACGCAAGCGTATGCCCTTTTGTATCGTCAACCACTTGAATGGATAAATAGCGATTGCTCCGTGTAACGGTCATACGCGGCCTTTCGGGCGTACCGGAAAGTATTTTCCGTATATGTATTTTTCTTTTGAGCCGTTTCCGGTCTTTATCAAGCATTTTCCTCAACATATTCTCATCCTAATCCTACTTCACGCCGGACTTGCCAGCTTTGAGCTTGATACGCTCGGTCTCATAACGGATACCTTTACCCTTATACGGTTCAGGTACACGCAACTTCCGAATCTCGGCGGCGAACTCACCAACAGCCTGCTTGTCAATACCGCTTATCACGAGCTTACCGCCTTGCTCCACAGCGACACTAAGCCCCTCAGGTATGTATACGTAAATATTATTGGAATACCCAAGACTCATAACAAGGATGTTATTCCGCATCTCCACCTTATAACCGACACCCGTAACGATCAACACCTTGGAAAACCCGACAGAAACACCGGTCACCATGTTGTTCAACAGATTACGATACAACCCATGAAAGGCTTTGGTCTGCTTTTCCTCGTTCACGCGGTTTACAACTATCTCGCTACCTTTGTTCTCAAACGTGATCACCGGGTGATATTTTTGAACCAGTTTTCCTCTGGGGCCTTCAACAAAAATGACCCCATCCTTAAAAAAAACTTTTACGCCCGCCGGAACTTTCACCGGAATTTTACCTATATGCGACATCTCTCTCTCCTACCACACGGTACAGATAATTTCTCCGCCCACTTTTTTTTCGGCGGCTTTTTTTCCGGTGGTAACTCCAATTGATGTTGATACGATCAAGGTACCATATCCGTTGTAAACCCGAGGCATATCCTTATAACCGGTGTACACACGGCGTCCGGGTTTCGACACTTTTTCAAGCCCGTGAATGATGGGCCGAGTCGCGTCATCGTATTTCAGCAAGATACGAATGACGTTTACATTGTCCGCTGTAGTAGCCTTCTTGAAATTTTTTATATAACCTTCCGTCTTAAGTATCTTGACGATTTCAAGTTTCAACTTTGAGGAAGGGATATCTACCTTTTCATGCGTTGCCATTCCCGCATTACGGATTTTGGTCAACATATCCGCCACAGGATCAGAAATGCTCATGCTTCCCTCCTACCAACTCGATTTTGTAACGCCCGGAATAAGCCCTTCGCTTGCAAGCTTACGGAAGCAAAGACGGCACATCTCATATTTACGGAGATACCCGCGCGCTCTGCCGCAAATACGGCAACGGTTTACCTTTCTGGTCTTATACTTAGGCGTTCTCAGCGCCTTTATGATCATAGCTTTTCTTGCCATACACCCCCCGTCTACTTCCTGAACGGCATGCCGAACTTTGCAAGAAAGACTTTCGCCTCAGCGTCTGTCCGCGCCGTTGTTACAATAACGATATTGAGACCCGCTATGCGTTCAATTTTATCAAAATCAATTTCAGGGAAGATAATCTGCTCGGTGATACCCAGCGAATAGTTCCCATGACCATCAAAAGCGTTCTGATTCACGCCACGAAAGTCCTTGACACGCGACAATGCTATATTGACGAGTCTGTCGAAAAACTCGTACATCATCGCACCGCGCAAGGTTACTTTAACCCCAATTTCCTGCCCCGTACGGATTTTGAAGTTAGCGATGCTCTTCCGCGCTTTGGTTTTTACGGCTTTCTGTCCAGTGATAAGACTTAAATCCGCAACCGCCGCGTCAAGCAACTTCTTGTTCTGCAACGCCTCGCCTACACCCATACTCACGATGATCTTTTCAAGTTTGGGAATCTGCATCACCGACTTATAGCCAAATTCTTTGAAAAGCTCAGGAGCAACCCGCTCACGATAGATATTCTTGAGGCGGGGTTCGTATTTTTCTCCGCCTTCAGCGGAAACAGATTGTTTTACTTCTGTTTTCTTTTCCGCTGATGCGGTTTTTGCTTCTTTCTTTTCACTCATTACAACACCTCTCCACATTTTTTGCAAATACGGGTCTTTTTATCTCCATCGATCTTTATACCAATCCGCGTATGCCCACATTTTTTACAGATAATCTGTACATTAGAGATGTGGAGAGGAGCTTCAATTTCAATGATACCGCCTCTATCTTGCTGATTGCGCCGTTTCCGAGCTTTCTTAACGATGTTCAAACCTTCCACCACAACCCGGTCCTTGTCACGCAGTATTTTGAGTATACGCCCCCGTTTTCCCTTGTCCTTACCGGTCATAATTTCAACGGTATCTTCTCTTTTCAACTTAAATTTATGCCGTACTTCTTCCGCCATACCTTTCTCCTACCGATCTTACAGCACTTCCGGCGCAAGGGAGACGATCTTCATAAAGTTTCTTTCACGCAATTCCCTTGCCACGGGTCCAAAGATACGCTTCCCTTTGGGATTCAGCGTAGCGTCAATGATCACACATGCGTTGTCATCAAACCTGATGTACGTACCGTCAGGACGGCGGTACTCTTTATGAACCCGTACCACAACCGCCTTTTCCACCGATCCCTTCTTGATGACGGAAGTAGGCAAAGCGTCTTTCACCGCAACCACAATAATATCACCAATTCCAGCATACTTCCGTTTGGAACCGCCAAGCACCTTAATACACTGTGCCCGTTTGGCACCTGAATTGTCCGCCACATTCAGGAAAGTTTCGACTTGTACCATTTATTCCCCCCTTCCCCTATTTGGCGCGTTCTACAATTTCGACCAAACGCCAGCACTTTTCTTTGCTGATGGGCCTACACTCTACCACACGGACGGTGTCGCCGATCTTCGCCTCGTTCTTTTCATCATGGGCTTTCACTTTCTTCATCCGTTTTACATATTTCTTGTACAGAGGATGCAACGCGGTTGTTTCAACAGCAACCACAATGGTCTTATCCATTTTGTCACTTTTTACAACCCCCGTAAACTCCCTTTTGCCGCTCTTGGCTTTTATTTCCTGCTCCGCCACGATCCGCTCCTTACGCCTTCTTTTCCTGTTGATGGATTAGAGTATGAAGCCGCGCGATTTGTCGGCGAAACACCCGTTTTTGAAGCGGGTTATCCACATGCCCTATCACCATCTGGAAACGAAATTCCATATACTTCCTTTTAAGTTCATCCAATTTTGCCTTCAATTCGGGCAATGTCAAATTTTTGAAAGAGTTTTTCATACGTACCTCACACGCCCAATTCATAATCGGCGCGAATCGCAAATTTGGTTTTTATCGGAAGTTTCGCGCTCGCCAAATCCATTGCCCGTTCGGCAAGGTCCTTGTCAACACCCCCAAGTTCAAACATAACGGTACCTGGTTTAACTACCGCCACCCAGTATTCGGGAGCGCCTTTTCCTTTGCCCATACGGGTCTCAGCCGGTTTTTTGGTGTAGGGTTTGTCAGGAAAAATACGTATCCACAATTTGCCGCCACGTTTGATATGGCGGTTCATTGCAACACGCGCAGCCTCTATCTGCCTGTTGGTTATCCACATCGGCTCCATCGCAACAAGACCATAATCACCGAACGCCACGCGATTGCCGCGGGTCGCCGCTCCTGGAATCCTGCCGCGCTGAACTTTACGGAATTTTACACGTTTAGGGCTCAGCATCTAGTTCTCCTTGTGTGGAACGCGTTCTCTGCGTTTTGTTGTTTTTACAAGCGCGCCCGCATCTTCTTTTTGCTCTTTACCGTATTTCATACCATTGTAAATCCATACCTTCACGCCTATGGAACCAAAGGTAGTATGAGCTTCGGCAAAACCATAATCAATATCTGCCCGCAGAGTGTGAAGCGGAATACGCCCTTCCTTCGCTTCCTCGGTACGGGACATTTCCGCGCCGCCGAGTCTGCCCGAAAGCCTCACCTTCACGCCCTGCGCATTACCTTTCTTCATCGCGTCGCTGATGGCTTTCTTCATGGTTCTCCTGAAAGAGGAACGCGCCACTAATTGACGGACTATATTATGGGCTACAATCCGGGCATTGCTTTCCGCATTGCGGACTTCTTTTATCTTGATCTGTATTTTTTTGGCAACATGCTTCTGAAGATCGTTACCAATTTTTTCGATATTCGCGCCTTTCACTCCAATGATGATCCCGGGACGGGATGTATGAATAGTGATCGTAATTCGTTGCGGATGTCTGATGATCTCAAGCTCGGCAATATCAGCGCCCTTAGTTTCAGGCATCTCCATGATCAACTTGCGCAACTTAATATCTTCGTGCAAAGCGCCAGCGTATTCTTTCGGATCAACGTACCAGCGCGAAGACCAAGTCTTATTGATGCCGATGCGTAATCCTATCGGATTAACTTTTTGTCCCATTAATTTCCCGCCTTTTCGATTTCATCAACAACCACTGTGATATGACACATTCTTTTCAAAAGCATATCAGCCCTTCCTCTTGCGCGAAACCACACTCTCTTGAGGCGCGGACCCTCGTCAACAAGAATCTCTTTCACATAGAGCATCTCTTCTTCAAGCTTCTTGTTCTGAAAGAGCGCATTTGAAATCGCGGACTTCACCGTTTTTCTGATCAGTCGCGCTCCTTTGTGCGGCATGTTTTCAAGAATGGATACAGCCTCGGGATACGGTTTGCGCCTGATAAGATCGGCTACCGGACGGAGCTTATAAGGTGAAGCAATAAGGTATTTGCTTATCGCCTTGTACCCGCTCTTGAACGGCTCTCTTTTCTGTTTGCCCATTACTTACCAGCCTTTTTATCATATCCTGCGTGTCCCCGAAAAATCCGTGTGGGAGCGAATTCGCCCAATTTATGCCCGACAAGATTTTCCGTAATATACACCGGAATCCACGCTTTGCCATTATAGACGGAAATAGTTCCGCCAACCATTTCAGGGATGATCGTAGAACAACGGGAATACGTCTTTATCATTTTTCTATTCCCGGACTTGCTCATCTCCAATACTTTCTTATAAAGGCTTTTTTCAATAAAAGGGCCCTTCTTAATCGACCTCGACACGTTTCTCTCCTACTTTTTCTTACCGCGACTTACAATAAACCGTGATGAAGGCTTGTGCTTTTTCCGTGTTTTATAACCCTTAGTCGGCTGTCCCCACGGGGTAACCGGATGGATACCCTTGCTCTTTCCTTCACCACCGCCATGCGGATGATCAACCGGATTCATCGCCATGCCGCGGACGGTAGGACGAATACCAAGCCATCGTGTACGTCCGGCTTTACCGAGCCGGGTGTTCATATGATCTTCATTACCAACCGTGCCAATGGTGGCATAGCACTTCTTGAACACCATACGCATCTCATCGGAAGGCAACTTGATCGTAACGTAATCCCCTTCTTTTGCGGCCACAAGCGCACCCGCACCCGCAGAGCGGACCATCTGTCCTCCTTTGCCAAGCGTAAGCTCAATGTTATGAACCATAAAGCCCAATGGAATATTTTCAAGCGGAAGAGCGTTGCCTTCAACAATAGGCGACCCCGGCCCACTTAGCACAGTAGCCCCGACCGTCAACCCTTTCGGTGCGATAATATAGCGTTTTTCACCATCCTTATATTTAATGAGGGCGATGTTGGCGCTACGGTTCGGATCGTACTCAATAGTGGCGACCTTGCCGGGAACGCCAATTTTGTCCCGCTTGAAATCAATGTCGCGGTACAAGCGTTTATGCCCACCGCCTTTATGCCTGACGCTGATACGCCCAAAAGAATCGCGTCCAGCCCGCCTCTTTTTCCCCGATGCAAGGGATTTCTCAGGCGCGTTATTCTGGAAGAGTTCGGAAAAATCCAGCCCAATTAACTGCCTCATCCCCGCAGTTATAGGTTTATATGTCTTAACACCCATATTTCTTCCCCGCCTACCTTACACGCCTTCAAACAGACCGATTTTTTCACCAGCCGACAAACGGACAATAGCTTTCTTCCATGTCGCCGTCCTGCCCGGCCTGCCGCGTTGCCGTTTCGGTTTGCCGCCCACCACCATGACATTGCATGAAACAGGGTGGACATTAAATAACTTAGCAACAGTCTCTTTTATTTGCAACTTGTTCGCGCGCATATCAACCTTAAACACATATTTTCCCTCTTCACGCAACAAATTCGCTTTTTCGGAAAGCACGGGCTCAATAAGGATATTCTCAAATGTCATCATACTTCAGTCCTCTCTTTCTGTCCATAAAAATCGTTGAGATTTTTCACTGCGGTTTCAAGCGCGATGACAGAATGCGCATAAAAAAGATCGTGAGCGTTAAGCCTGTTATATGACAGGTACGTAAGCCACGGTATATTCGCGGCCGCGCGTTTCACAAAAGGATCGTCATCTTTCAATACAATCACCGTTCGTTCTCTCTCTGTAAAATTTTTGAGAATTTTAACCAAGTCTCTCGTCTTCCCTGACGCGATGGAAAAATCTTCCACAATTTTTATCATATCCGACTGGGCTTTCAAACTCAAAATACTTTTAAGGGCGAGTCGCTTCGCCTTTTTCGGCATTGCATAAGAATAATCTCTGGGTTTTGGCCCAAAAACAACACCGCCACCTACTAAAACAGGCGACTTCTTATCACCGCGCCGCGCCCGTCCGGTCCCCTTTTGCTTATAAGGCTTCGCGTTTGATCCATGAACCTCTCCGCGATCTTTAGTAGATGCGCACCCAAGCCGTTCATTGGCAAGTTCATTGTTTATCGCATACCAAATGCTGTCTTCATTTACTAGAAGTCCGAAGACCGTATCCTCTAACTCAACGCTCCGAACTTCTTTCCCTTCTATTGAATATACCGTTCTATTCATTACTTCCTCATTTCGATGCACTTACCGCTTCACCGCCGCTCTGACAAGCACCAGACTCTTGCTAGTACCGGGAACAGCACCGCGAATCAACAACAGATGCTTTTCGGCATCAACCTTAAACACCTTCTGACTCAACACTGTTGTTTTTTCACGCCCCATGCGGCCGGGCAGTTTTACATTCTTGAACGTTTTGGCCGGATAGGTCGACTGCCCCGTTGAGCCGGGTTCACGATGGAACTTGGAGCCGTGAGAACGGCGTCCGCCGCCAAACCCCCACCGCTTCATAACGCCTTGGAAGCCCTTGCCTTTTGAGATGCCGGTAACATCTACATAACGACAGTCCGTAAAAAGCTCGACTCCTAACAAATCGCCAACCGACACTTCTTTTTCAAAATCGCGCACCTCTTTGAGGTGTTTTTTCGGCGTTATATTCTCAGGAAATTGACCCGCATAGGGTTTTGTCACCAAATTTTTTTTCTTATCATCGACACCGAGCACAATCGCATCATACCCGTCTTTTTCTTTATTCTTCCGAGCAATGACCACATTCGGATCGATACGCAACACCGTCACCGGAACAAGATTCCCTGTATCATCAAAAACCTGTGTCATACCCATTTTTCTTGCCATAAGCCCTAACATGCTTGACTCCATCCCACAACCCAAGACTTTTACTTCATATCCGAGTAAAAATTTACAATCATTACTGTTTTATTCCGACATCCACACCGGCAGGAAGTTCCAATTTCATAAGCGCATCCATCACTTCAG
>JAITAW010000090.1 GCA_031283905.1 Treponema sp.
CTCAGCTCCAAATCACCGATGGGTCAATATGGGCAATATCAGGCGAACCGGTCATGTTCATTGCCCAGTTGAGTTCGGCGCTGATGTCTTCCAGGACTTTCTGAACCCCCGCCTTTCCATCTTTAGAAAGGCCCGCGATGACCTGCGCGCCTACGCAGACGCCGGAAGCGCCCAGCGCCAGGGCCTTAAACGCGTCCATGCCGGATTGTATGCCGCAGTCCACAAAAACCGGTATCGTATCGCCGACAAGCTTTTTTATACGGGGCAGGACCCTCAGCGGCGGAACCGCGTAATCAAGCACCCCGTTGTGATGCGAAACAACAATGCCTCCCGCCCCCGCTTCCAGAGCTTTTGCCGCGTCCCGTTCGCTTAAAACGCCTTTAACAATAAACGGCAGCTTGGTCGCCCTGATAAAACTTTTTATGTCCGCAAGCGTTTTGGGGCTCACCGGGAAACCCCGAGCCGAATATTTATTTTGCATGCGCCCGAAAACAAAATCCGTGTCCATGCCGACCGCCAGGACTCCCGCTTTTTCGGCATGTTCAAGTTTTTTGAAGATTAGATCCTTGTCCGCATAGGGTTTTACGATTTTTATGAGCTTTGCGCCGGCGGCGATAAGCTCTCTAAGCTCGTCCTCAGGCCCTATGCCTGACCACATGATGGTTCCCGCGGCGGCGGCTCCTTTGGCGGTTTCTAGCATACCGTTGGGCCTGACTTCGTGTAAATACGAAAGAGCCGCAACCATGACCGGCGTGGAAAGATCCGCGCCGAACAGAGTGGTTTTTGTAGATGCCTCTACCGAATCAATAGTCCGCATTTCAACCTGGAGGGAATCAAAATAATCCCTGGTAATCTGCTGGGAACTGATCTTTACGCTCATACATTCCTCCTGAATCTTACATTGAATGGCTTCCTTCTTTGAGAAAACCAATGATGATACTAAAGTACCGCTTGCCTTCCGCCGGTAAATCAAAGTTTCCATCGTAGAGGCACCAGTCATAAATGAGCGCATGGGCGGAACGGGCCAAAAACATAACCACGTTTTTAGTATTTAAGCCTTTTGAAAATTCTCCGGTCTTTTTTCCTTTTTCGACAATGTGTTCAAGCAGCGTATAAAAGGGACGCTTGTGTTTTTTTAAAATTACCGGGTGTTCTGCGATGCCTATTTGATTCATATAGACAATTTTCATAACATTAACGCCGCACTCACTGTTGCAATAATCACACATGGTTTCTATCAATAACAGGAGTTCTTCCCCGATGCTCATCTTGCCGTCGATGTTCTCGAAAGCTTTTGTATATGCATCATCAATCTTATTAAATTGTTCAACCAGTACGGCGTCTTTTGTGGTAAAATGTGTATAAAATGTACCCTTTGAAACTCCGGCCTTTTCGGTTATATCGTCAATGGTAACCGCCTCGTATCCATATTTTGAAAAGAGCTTAATGGAAATACAAAAAAGTTTGTTTTTTGTTTCAATCGCCTCCAGGGTCCGTTTTGTGGGGCCCCGCAAATCGCGTTTTAGTGACATTTCGACCTCGCAGTAATAATTATTACACCGTATTGGCAGTATCAAGAAATTTGACACTGGATAATCCGGATATAATGACCCAAGTCAAATACTATGATAATAATTTTTGCATCTATGTCAAGTGACCGCATTGCCTCATAAAAAATCTAACCCAAATCATAATAGAGACGCACAATAGAGGGCGTCCCTATGGAGGTTAACCATGAAAGTAAAACAGGCGGTAATAGGGGAATATAAAACCCATTATCAAATGGCAGCGAAAAAAGTAAAATCCGCTATACTCGACGATTTCACCCGGCTGACCGGCTGCCGCCGAAAATCCCCTTATGAGGCAGCAGATGAAGTCCTCGTCCAATACGTATCTTTTACACCGACCGTTGCCGGTGTCGCTTCCGCTGGGTGGAACTACGTTCCCTCCTCAATAACGCCCATTCCTGGACTTTCAAGACCCTCTCGAACATCAGAACGATCGTTCCCTTCCCGGTTTTAGAGTTCCACAACGATAACGGCTCGGAGTTTATCAAACATGCCATCGAAATCTGGTATACCAAGCGGTGCCTTGCACCCTTTACAATCCGATAGAATTTCAGCAGAAGGTCAGCAAGGCTATCGTGCGCTTGCGTCAACGGCTCGCTCGGGCAAACCGTATTCAAACACAGGAACAGGAATAACTACGGTAACATTTCAAAATGAGGCATTCGGTGGCCAGATTCTTAGCCAAAGTACATTCCACCGTTTACATGGATGCACTGGCCGGTGATATAACCGCTTTCCTCAGAAGCCAAAAACAGCACCGCTTCGCCGACTTCTTCCGGTTTGGCCGCCCGGCCCAGAGGAACCTCGCTATTGGAATAGACAAAGTCTTTCGCCTGGGTCATGGGAGTATCGGCAATGCCGGGTGCGATGGCGTTGACGGTCACCCCTTTTGGGGCGCCGTATTTGGCGAAGGAACGGGTCAGTCCTAGGATAGCTGCCTTTGAAGCGGCATATGCGGGGCTGG
>JAITAW010000137.1 GCA_031283905.1 Treponema sp.
CGGCGGTTTCCGGCTTATCTTCCGCGGCGCTAGCGGCGTTAGCCTCTTTATCTTTTTCCTTTGCTTTCTCTATTTTCTTATACTTTTTCTCTATCTCTTTTTTTGCCTTCTTGGATTCGGCCGAATCTATTACCTCGCGCTTTATTACGTCATTAGCCATAATGTCGGCTATTTCTTCATTGGTAATTTTCACATCGTCAAACAACTTCTTTATTGTCTTTCTAATCGAGGTATATATATCGTCGCTGACCAATAGATTTCCGATAATATATTTATTCTTTATCTGTATGCTTGAATAGAAGTCGTCTATGCTCGAGCCTTGCTGCCCCTCTTTGCTGATGGCGTACATGGCTTCCAGTTCCTTGACCGTCTTTTCGCTTACATGCAAAAGATTAAATTCATAGACAAGTTCTTTGTCTATCGGTTTGCCGAATTTTATTTTGTAAATATTGTATCAATAAAGTCTGGTCCTAATTGGGGAAACAGTTCCCAAGTAGAAAAAATGGTAAACAATTTTAATACGGCCAAAAAGACATTACGAACAAGCAATTCTAAATTGCAAATTGAATGTATAAATGGATGTTGTTATGGTAAAGACAATAATCCCGATAAAGGATCATATCAAAAATTATGTGGTCGGCGTTTTTGGGAATTTATAGGCGGAAACGAAAATATTTATACGGATATTATTGAACCATTGGGACATAAAGCAAAAGAACGTAATGAAAATTATATAGAAAAATACAATGGCATGATAAATATATTTAACAAGGAATTTATTGAAACATTTTGTAAAAATGATGGAACAATAGATTGGAAAAAGCTTGTAGAATATAATTCTGGGAAATAAATATAAAGCGGACGGCACTGCGCATAACGAGGCTGTATTCGACTGGGTCAGTCGCTTCGCGGATAAAACAGTGGAGCGCCAGAAACCGGAGCGTCCTCTCATCGAAGCGCATTGCCGCCCGCCGCGCCGCTTATCACACGCTTACGCTGTCCCTCGATTGCACATGGCTCGGCAAATATCACTGCCTGTGATACGCCCGTATACCAGCCGGTTCTATGGGCGTGTTCCGGCATCGTCCGCGCTTGTTATTTCCTGCCGCCCGGAGGCGGGACGCCGCCGGACGCAAGGTAAAAATTATTCGTTACCGGAAACAATTGCACCAGCATTTTCGCCAGCGTGGTAACAGGTATGTCCATATTGTTTTTGAGCCAATGCCGCACCAGGGCGATGGAACCATTTACGCTGTACACCAAATAATATTCCCCCAGCTCTGGAATATCTAACGCCGGCTCAACAAAATAATTCACCAGTTGCGACTGCCTGGTGAAGCGGCGGAAAAACCGCTCCTGAAAGCTGGTGTCGCCGTTTTCGCTGAGCAGTACCTGAATTGAACTGCTGTTGTCGGCGATGTTGCGCACGATTTCTTCAACCATCTGGGTAATCTCTCGCGCGTTGCGTCTTTTGTCAAATTTCTTCAGTATAGCTTCAAAATACGCGATGGTTCCTTCTTCTATTTGTTTAAGAAGATCGTACTGATTATTGTAATGCGTGTAAAATGTCGAGCGGCTTATGTCCGCGAGATCGCATATTTCTTTAACGGCGATGCGTACAATTGATTTTGACTTCATCAGTTCTATAAGACTGTCCTGCAACGCCTTCCTGGTATACCGTGTCTTACGGCTCTCTTTTACCATGCCGGCTGCCGCGGCTTCCGTCTTTTTCACCGGTTCCATACGTTTTACCTCAAGTATCAAAAAGAATCAAAAACTGGACAAAATACGTAATAATGTTCAATTCACAACATAGTATACGTAGCTTGTCATTGCTTTTTGTTTTCATTGTATATATTGTAGTAAAGAAAATCAAGGAACAGGCGGCGTCCGGCAGCGCGGCGGCGCTTGTTATAAGGAGTAAAGGTGATGGAGCGATTGTATAGGCGCCCATTTGCTATAGTCGTTGTTATCGCGGCGATCACGGTGTTTTTTGCGGCGCAGTTTCCGCAGGCGGAATTCGACAACAACAACACGAGGTTCATTCCAAAGGAAAACGAGTCCCGGGTTCTCGCGGATTACATTGAAGAAACGTTTGGCTCATCGGTGATGATTTTGGTGGGGCTGGAACGTCCCTACGGCACGGTGTTCGATCCGGCGTTTCTTGAGCGCATCCGCGAATACAGCCGCGCGATAGAGACAGCCGAGTTCGTTAAAAGCGTCAATTCGATTATGTCCACGCAGTATATAACCGGCGACGCGGACAGCATCATCGTTACGGATTTGACGCCGGAAAACTTTGCGGGAACCCCGGAAGAAATCACCGAGCTAAAACGGCGCATCGCGTCGTGGGACTTGTACCGCGGCACGCTTGTTTCGGACAACCTTTCGGCCACCCAGATCATTGTCATTCTTGACGTGAAAACCGAAGACGTCGGGATTCCCGAAGTTATCGCAACGCTTACGGACATACGAGAGACCGCGAAAGAAATGTTCGCCGGTTTTGCCGAAGTATATGTAACGGGCCTGCCGGTTATCAGCGCGACCATAAACGAGTCGATGGGAACGGACCTGGTAGTGCTGATCCCGCTCTCGGCGCTGGTGGTTTTGGCGGTTCTTTTCTTTTCTTTCAGGCGGTTCACCTTTGTAGCGCTCCCCCTTCTTACGGTGATTATCGCGGTTATATGGACAATAGGCGCGATGCCGTTATTCGGGATAAAACTTACTATTATTTCCACGGTTTTGCCGGTAATACTCATCGCCGTCGGGAGCGCCTACGGGATTCATGTGGTAACCCACTATATGGAAGACACGCAAAACCGGCCGTTAAGCGCTGATGAACACCGCGATCTGGTGTTTGCGCTGATGCGGAAGCTCATAAAACCGGTATTTCTCGCGGCGCTCACCACATTCGCCGGTTTTGTGTCATTTTGTTTTACCGCCATTCTTCCGATACGTGATTTCGGTTATTTTTCCAGTTTCGGCGTGGCGGCCGTTTTTATTGTGGCGGTAACGCTTATTCCCGCGCTGTTGCTTATCCGAGGCCCCCGCGTCCTGAAGGACGCTCCGAAGGGGCGCAAGAACAAAGCTGAGGCAGCGAGCCGCGCAAGCGGCGCGGAAGATATGGTGAACAACGCGATAGGAAACGTCTTTATTTCCATCACCAGGAAGCGGATTTTGGTGTTGGGCGCTGCGGTACTTGCGTTCGCCGTTTCAGGATACGGTCTTTCGAAACTTGTTGTTGACAATAGTACCATTGAGTTTTTTAAGAACGATACGGACATAAGCCGTTCAGACTGGTTTATACGGGAATATTTCGGCGGCTCCCGCGACCTGACGCTTCTTGTGGAAGCAGACTCCGGCGAAGCGTTACTTGATCCGGCGGTGTTAAGCGCCGTTGACAATCTTTCCGCCTATCTTATGGAGCGTGTTCCCGAAGTGGGCAAGGTGATGGGATTTACGGATGTGATAAAGCGCGTCAATCAGGTGTTCAATGTTGACGAAAGTCCCGACGGCTTGCGTCCGGTCAGCCGCGTGGAGAGCGCGGGCGATGATTTTGGGTTTGGCGGCGAAGATGAAAGCGGCTTTGGGTTTAGCGATGAAAGCGATTTTGGGTTTGACTCCTTTGATGCGCCGGCGGAGGAATACCCGGTGGAAGCCGCAATGGACGATGAGGATTCCGGCGCCCGCATGGAACAATACGGCGCCGCAGATATTATCGCCATACTTGACGCCGCTTCCGGGAAATCGTTCACTATGAGCGGCAACGATCTTATCCGCGAAGTTCAGCGGCTCACCAATTACAACGGTTTTGCGTACTACGAAATCCCCTCCTTGCCTGAACGGTACGGGAAAACCACGCCGGAAGAATTGCAACAGCTTATTTCAAACTATCTGGTGCTGCTTTCCGGCGATGACAGCTTTGACTATTCAAACGACCCGCTTGAACCAACCGCGATAAAAATGACCGTCCAGCTCCGCACAACCGGAAACAACGACACAAAAGCGACAATCAATACGATTAAAAAATATATTGACGTAAACTTCCCCAAAACGGTGCGGGTGATGGTCAGCGGCGGCGCGGTGATGGAGGGCGCGGTAGCCGACCTTATCGTGGGATCCCAGATCACCTCCATTGTTATTTCCGTGTTGATGGTGTTTCTTATTGTCGCGTTGTCCAACCGTTCAATTAGCGCGGGAGTTATCGGGACGGTTCCGCTTGCCATTGCGATACTGGGCAATTTCGCGGTGATGGGCTTTTTGGGCATAAAGCTCAATATCGGGACGGCGCTTATTGCGAGCGTTGCCGTGGGCATCGGCATTGATTACACGATTCATTTTATAGAGTTCTTCAAGCGGGAATATCAGACCGATCATAGCTCCGGCAATGACTTTCTTCGCCGCACTTTCACCGGTTGCGGCAAGGCGATACTGATTAACGCCGTATCTGTGGGCGCGGGTTTTGCCGCGCTTTCCCTTTCCCAATTCAAAATACTGTCTGAATTCGGCGTGCTTGTCGCGTTGAGTATGGCGATAACGGCAGTCGTAAGCCTTACGGTTATTCCCGTGCTGCTTATGACGGTAAAACCGAAATTTATCTACGGGGCAAACGTCAACGCTTCACGTTGACATGCAATTTAACGCAAGCGGCGGCGCATTGACGACGGCGCTTTTTTAAGGAGTGTAAAGAATGAAAAGATTTATGATGGTTATTGTTTTTTTGCTGACGGGTGTCTTTGGTATGAACGCCCAGGACGCGGCTTCCATTGTGGATGCGGCGCGCAATCGTATCACGAGTGCCACCACTTCCACCCGTTCCCGTATGGTGATCACCGCCAAAAACGGATCAACTACGGAGCGCCTCATTGATCAGTATTCCAAAGACGACGCTCAGGGAAACGCCCGTACGGTCATCGTGTTCCAGCAGCCGGCGAATGTGAAGGGAACCCGTTTCCTGACTATGGACAATGCCTCCGGCGGCTCCGACCGTTGGATATACTTGTCGAGTCTGGGGAAAGTCCGCCGCATCGCCGCGTCTGAAAGCGGCGGCAGCTTTATGGGAACGGACTTTTCGTATGACGACATATCCGCCTTGAGCCGCGACACAAAGCTGGACACCCACACGCTTTTGCGTGAGGAAACCTTAAACGGCGCGCCGTGTTATGTCATTCAGTCTGTTCCCAAAGACGGCTCCTACCAGTATTCCAAAACGATTTCATGGATAGATAAAAACAAACTCCTTTTATATAAGAGTGAATTGTACGACCG
The DNA here is from genome assembly GCA_031283905.1 of Treponema sp. Lineage (GTDB taxonomy): Bacteria > Spirochaetota > Spirochaetia > Treponematales > Breznakiellaceae > JAIRKH01. The sequence continues at coordinate 5,269 of JAITAW010000137.1, forward strand.
CCGCAGCGCATTGATCAAAGTGATGGAAAGCTCCGAGTATAAGGACATCCAGGGGCGGCTCACCGCAATGCAGACAAAAGTGTCAACCATAGCGGCGGGAACTTCCACCACTATTTACATGGAAATCGTCAAGTACGATGACCCGATACCGGAAGCCGTCTTTACAACCGCGTATCTTGAAACAGGGAGATCGCGATGAACCGCGCGTTTTTCTTTTCGCTGTTGCTGGCGGCTTTCGCCATGTCCCTTGCCGCCCAGGATTTTGGCTTCGGTTTTGGCGATGATGACGCGGCGGACGCGGTGAGCGGCGGCGGGAATTTCGGCGTCACCATAGGCGGCGAAGTTTCCGCGTCATTGTTGGGGTATGTCGATGATTTTTCCCAAGGATTGGATGACACGGAGCTTGGCGATATTTTTTCCAGCGCGCTTAATTTCTCAGCCGGAAATGCTTTTGGCGAAGCGGTGATCAATTTGAATCTCTCCCTGCCCGCGGCGGACGGCGCGGCTGATTCGCCGGTAACGTTTGACGAGGCGTACCTTCGCGCCTATTTCGGCGTCTTTGAAATTGAGGGCGGACTGCGCAAGCTCACCTGGGGCAAAGCGGACAGTTTTGGACCTCTTGACGTGATAAACCCGCTCGATTATAGCGAAATAACCGATGTAAGCGATACGCTGAATATGAAGATCGCCCGCCCGCTTGTCCATGCGACGGCCCGTTTCGGGCAGTTCTCCAAATTGGAGGTTGTTTTTGTACCTACATTTGAGCCGCACCGCTTTGCGTCCGATGGACGCTGGCTTCTGACGCAGATGAAGATGGTACAGGAGCAGGTAGCAACGGCGGCGGCAGCCGTTGCGCAACAAGCGCCGCCTCCGGAAATACTAATCCAGCCCGACATATCAAAGCTGAATTACGCGCAGGCGGGGCTGCGTTTTACCACCACCATCGGTTCCTCGGATATAGGCGCGCAGTACTATTACGGGAGATTGCCGACTCCCGCGGTCAAATGGACTTTTACCTCAGCTCAGCCGCCTACGCTTAGCACGGTTGAGTTTTTGTATAACCCCTACCACCACATCGGTATTGATTACGCCCGGGTATTGTTTAGTTTTAATATCCGGGCGGAATTCGCCGCCAACATAACGAGCGATCTTGGCGGCGATGACGGCGAGGTATACAACCCGAATCTCGCGTGGTCCCTCGGTTTCGACCGCGATCTTGTATGGGGAATTAATCTAAACTTTCAGGCAAACGAAACGGTGCGGCTGTTTCATGAAAAGATAGGCGATACCGTTTTTCAAGACATAGAAGCCGGATCGGGCATAACGTCCACGCGGGTTACGGCGATACTCTCAAAGAAATTCCTGCAGGATGAGCTTGAGTTGCGCGTTGCCGCGTTATGGGAAGTGGAAGTAAAAGATTTCTTTATTATGCCCGCCATTATCTGGACAAGAGACGCGGTTCAAGTGGAGGTTTCAGGCGGAATTTTCGGCGGCAATGAGAAAGGGCAATTCGGACAGTACTACAAAAACAATTTCGTCAAAGCCGCCCTGACCTACAGTTTCTGAGAAACCGTAGGCATAGTTACGAGGCGCTCGTAGGCGTAGTTACGAGAACCTCGTAGACGTAATTACGAGACGCTCGTAGGCGTAGTTACGAGCGTCTCGTAGCGGCCATGCGTTTGCGTAACTTCTTCACGTCATATCCCCCCGTGAAGAGAAATAAGGCGGCGGACGGCTTTCATACGTCAAGCCTAACGAGCGTTGAAGGTATGCTACTAGTGAACAGGGGGATTGGCGGGGCCGTTATGCGGGCGGGTCGTCTTTGGGCGCGTAGGGATTCGAACCCCAGACATCCACGGTGTAAACGTGGCGCTCTAACCAACTGAGCTACGCGCCCTTCCTTACAAAACAAATTGCCCAGAGGGAGATTTGAACTCCCATGCTGTTTAGGCACTGGTACCTGAAACCAGCGTGTCTACCAATTCCACCATCTGGGCTGGATTTAATTCACCGTGGACGATGTTGGATTTGAACCAACGACTTCTACCGTGTGAAGGTAACACTCTCCCACTGAGTTAATCGTCCCTACCGTATGCTAGACTAGCAAAATCAAACGTTTTTGTCAAGATGTAGGAATGATAAAAAACAGCTATATGAGGTTTTTCGAAACGCGCCCTAGGGCGTGTTCACACAACGTAAAACAATACAAATACAAGCGAGATAGATAAAAGAGGAAAAGGTACGAGCTAGTTTGTCATAGCGGGCGCGAATCCCGCGAAAGCCCTTATCTTTGCGGCAAACTCCGCCGTTTACACCCGTGTTCACACCGATAGATGAGCGCGTTGGGCGGCATTCGATTGTCTATCCTTACATGTCCCCGCCGTTTTGGCGGCAATCCCTTCTTTTGATATTGTTCTTCGGTAAGTTTCATACTTACTTTATCCGCTTTTTCCTCTCTTTCCTTTAGTGTGAACACGCCCTAGCACAGATACCAATACTCATTTCCATCATCAGCGCCCGCGTCATCTGTAGACACCAGCCGCGCCTTAAAAAATAGTGTTTTGGACTGGGATCAAGCGGCGTGTTTTTCGTCTCAGCCGCGTTGTTGATGTTACTGGCGGCGCGTAAAATAACGCCGAAATCCAGCCCTCCTTCCACTGTCAATAAGTTGCTTTGTTGACAGTGGGACTCCTTTTGAAAACCCTCCGCGGCAGGGCGGGGCTACTCTCTATACTCTCTTAACAACGCTTCGAATTCCCTGTCCGCGTCTTCGCTGTTAATGGTTTTAACGATCTTTCCATAGCGGAATAACAGCGTCTTGCCGCCCGCGCCGGTAACGCCGATGTCGGCGTGTTTCGCCTCGCCGGGTCCGTTCACTACACAGCCCATCACCGCGACCGTCACCGGCTTTTTGCAAGAATACAGCGCCGGCAGCCACTTCTCAGTAAAGGCGTGCGTATCAAAACTGTTTCTTCCACAGCGCGGACACGACACGATGGAAACGCCCTGAAGTTTTTCCCCCCGGCGTTCCGCAACAGCGCGGAGGATTTCCCGCGCCGCGATAACCTCATTTTCAACGCTGTCCGACAACGACGCCCGCACAGTATCTCCAACGCCCTCGCTCAAAAGCGTGTACAGCGCCGCGGTATTCCGCACCACGCCGGCAACAAGAGGCCCCGCCTCGGTTACTCCTATATGCAGGGGAACTGTGGACCGCAGCCGCTTTTTCAGGATACGGTTTACCTTCACCGTTTCCTCTGTTGAAGACGCTTTTGCCGAGACAACTACGTTGTTAAAGTGAAATTCCTCAAAAACAGAGAACTCCCGCTCCACAGCCTGTACCAGCGCATCCACGCGGCCGATTTCGCCGGCAGTAGTTTTTTGCCGCAGATCAGGCGGAAGGCTTCCCGCGTTAAGCCCTATCCGTACCGGAACGCCTTTCGCGCCGGCTTTTTCCAGCACTTTTGCGGTGTTTTCTTTCACGCCGATATTTCCCGGATTTATCCTGATTTTAGCGATAGGAAAATCAAGGCACCGGCAAGCGATGGTATAATCAAAGTGAATATCCGCTACAAGCGGCATGGACACCATGCCGGCAAGCCGTCCCAACGTTTCAGCGTCCGCCATATCGGGTACCGCAAAACGCAGCAGAGCGCAGCCCATATCCGCGAGCCGCGAAATACGGCTGACTAGCGCCTCGCCCCTCTTCCCCTCAAGATCGGACGGGACGAGTTTTTCCTTCCACATGGTTTGTACCGCGACCGGATGATTTTCCCCGATATAAACCGGTTTTATATGATCAAAGCCGCCTATTTTCACAACCGTATTAAACATGATCTTCCGCCTCAATTATCCTTAACTATAATGAAACAAAAAGGTTTTGTATACCGCTAGCGCAACGCATCGCAGCCTTTTCTTGCGTAGTTCTTGATTACTACAAGAAAACGGACTACAGACGCTTGATTTCTTACATATTATGTATTAAAATGAAAGAAGTTGCCAAGTTAAAAGGAGGATGTGCTTGAAACAGAACATTCATGCCGTTTACGCCGCCATACACGGCGACCATGCGGCGGTGCGTCAGCGCTTATTACGCGCCATGTGTACATCCGGATTGAAGCTGTCGTTTTTTTCGATATGCGTTGCGGCGGCTTTTGCAAGGCCTGCGCCGGAACAGTCTCTTGTTATACCGGCGTTTCAGGAGCCATGGTTGCCTGTGGCGTTGCTTTCGGATCAGACGGTGAAAGTTTTCGAGCGAGCGTCTGACGGGTTCCAAGACATTAAGTATGAGCCGTTGCTTGTTACAAGTCGGAGCATGGAAAATGGAAAATTCTATCTTTATGTCTGCAATGCGGTCGTACCGGATACGGGATCCTACGCCGCGCTTGTGTACCTGTACCAAAGAGACTCTGACGGAGATATTCGCATAGCAGACATACAAGCCATAGGACATTTGGGTACAATGGGCAGTTACCGCGCTTTTGAAAAGCCCGTGCCGGAAGTGGAAGCATCCTTGCAAGAGGCATTGGTCGACAATGCTGAAATCGTTTCGGTTGCGCCATTGCTGGCGGCTACTCAGG
>JAITAW010000145.1 GCA_031283905.1 Treponema sp.
AGGTATCCGCCATGTTGTACATCGCGGATACCAGCATAATGGTGATGGTCGGAACCGCCATTTTCATGACCAGCCCTTCCACAGAGGCCGTAGTCATAACAATAAATTTTTCGTTTTCCTGATTTTTCATTTTTTAGAACGCGATTATCCCCCGCCGTATACCCCTTCGCATGGTTCGAGGGTTCGGGCTTCTGACATAGGCTAGCCGTCTGATTATAATCGGGTATATGAGGTTTTCCCAAAACCAACCTGGTTTAGGAAAACTCTATGCCAAGGGATAATTACGTTTTAGAATGTGAAAAACAGTATAGAGAGGCGTTGGGTAACCCCGTTGTTCGCAACACGCCTCTCCCCGAAATGCCGCTTGTCAAAAATACTTCGCGCCAGCTTATCCGTATTTTATCAGCGCTTCCTTAACTATAAAAACAAAAGGATAGCATGTCAAGCGAGCGTTATGTCTCAAAATTAATCCGGGACTATTCACTCCAAGAAAATAAGATACGTTCATGCGATGAAACTAATGCGGAAACAAGGGGAAAAATCATGCGTCTCTTTCCCATACAATGAGAAAGTGTAAAAAATGTAAAAGTCGATAACAATCGCTTCTTTGATGCTATTATCTATATCCGCATTGCCTCATCGCCGGCATCTACCGGCATCCGCCGCTCTTTTCGGTACCGTTCTTGACGGGGCAACGCAATCTATTGACGGGCAATCGCCCTATGCTATACAATACCTTTCGTTATGGCGCATTGTATTATTTCCGAAGCGGAAGCTCTGTTAGACAAAGAATTTCCGGTTCTTAACAAGGGGTTCATCCGGCTTGTTGATTACATGGGCGGAGACGCCCGCGTGGTGCAGGCGGCGCGGGTTTCCTATGGCGCGGGAACCAAAAGCCTCCGCGAAGACGCGGAACTGATCGACTACCTTTTGCGCAATCAGCATACCTCGCCCTTTGAACAGATTGTTCTCACTTTTCATGTAAAGCTGCCGGTTTTTGTCGCCCGCCAATGGATACGGCACCGTACGGCACGGGTGAATGAAGTGTCCGGGCGTTACTCGGTACTGAAAGACGATTTTTACATACCCGAACGTGAGGACATCGCCGCGCAAAGTGCGGACAATAAACAAGGGCGGGGCGGGGCGCTTGAGGCGGAAGTTACGGCTGCGGCGCAAGCATCGCTGAAAAGCGCGCAGAAAAACATGTACGCGGACTACGCCGATCTCATAGACAGGGGTGTTGCCCGTGAGCTTGCCCGCATCAACCTGCCTTTGTCCCTGTACACCGAATGGTACTGGCAGATAGACCTGCACAACCTCTTTCACTTTCTGGAGTTGCGCCTTGACGCTCACGCCCAAAAAGAGATCCGGCTGTACGCGCAAACGCTGTTCGATATAACGAAAAGCGTGGCTCCCCTCTGTTGCGCCGCGTTTGAGCGGCATGCGCTGTGCGGCGTCAGGTTTTCTAGGGAGGAGTTTGCGGAACTTCAAAACAGGCTTGGAAGCGGCTGCGGCGCGGGACTTGCCGGCAAGAAGCTTGAGCGTTTTGAAGAAAAATTGCGCACAGGGCGGCAGACATAATGCCGAATATTCCGTATCAGACCAAAACTTTTTACGCGCAGCCCGATGCTCCGCAAAATGCTTTTTGCATGGAGATCGCCTCGTGGACATACGGGGAATTGTGCGATGCCGCCGGATTGAGCGGGAAAGAGCGTGAATCCTTTATCCATCATACAGACGTATTGGTATATCCGGGCGGCTGGCAGTCATGGTCTGCGGGCTGGGAGCTTGCCTCAGATGAAACGCTCCCCCGCAAGACATTACTGTTGCCCGATCTCATCAAGCTCACCAACCGCGAGGGCGATGCGCCGAAACACGGCGAGATTGTAGGACACTTCCTCATGTACCTTCGGGCTGGTCATACGTACCTTTGCATCGCCGCCCGTACATGGACAGGCGGCCCCGGCGGATACCCGCTTCCTCCCGTGAGTTTCCGCATAAACCGGAAAAAACAGCGCGTTGCCGCAGAGCTATTCTGTCCGGGAAAACGCTGGACGCCCCATGAGGTGATGGCGGAACTGTACTTCTTTGCGTGCGGAGGTTATTTCGATCTGAAAGACACGCTCGCCTCGGCGTACCGCGCGGAAACGAATTTTCATCTTTCAAGCGCTACGGCGCTTGACGTTCCGGGGCGGTCCGCAAAGTCCGGTCAAGCGGCAAGCGGCGGACCTGCCGGCGGAGTTTCCGGCGGCAAAAACCCAATCGGCGGGTATGAATCGTGGTACAATCATTACACAAATATCAGCGAAAAACTTATTCTGGAAGACCTTGCGGCCTTATCCGCGACCGATAATCTCATCAAACTCGTCTTTCTTGATAAAGGCAAGCCCGCTGTTTTTCAAATTGACGACGGCTGGGAACAGCGCGTGGGGCAATGGGAGGTAGATGAAAAAAAGTTTCCAAACGGCTTGCGGTTTTTGGCGGAAAAAATAGAACGTCAGGGCTTGACGCCGGGCTTGTGGATAGCCCCCTTCATTGTTACCAGAAGGTCAAAAATCTTTTCGGAAAAATACGAATGGATTCTCAAAGACGAAGGGGGAAAGCCGGTTGTCGCGGGTTTCAACCACCTGTGGGACGGTCGCTACTACTGCCTCGATCTTTCGCGGGACGACGCGCTTGCCTACCTGCAAGGCTTGATCGAGAACGTGATTGATTGGGGGTTCCGGTACATCAAGATAGATTTCCTGTATGCGGGCTTTCTTTTCGGCAATTTCGCGCAAGGAGGATCGCCGTATGAACATTACGAACGCGCCTGCGCCTTCTTAATAAACCGCGCCCGCGGCGCCGGCGCCGCGTTGCATACGCCGGTCGTCTGTCTCGGCTGCGGCTTGCCGCTCGGCGCTTCGTTCCGGCATTTTCCATTGTCGCGTATCGGCGCGGACACCCGCGAAGAATGGGACTGGAATGTGGTCAAGCTCTTGGGTCATGTGGGAAGACCAAGCGCCTACATTAACTTGCTTGATACCATAGGGCGCTCCTTTTTTGATGGCGTGATCTACCGTAACGATCCTGATGTGGTGTTTATGCGTACGCGCAACTGTAAACTCACGGAAAACGAGAAGGAGCTTATCGCTTTGGTCAACTTTTTGCTTGCGGGGCAGATCATGATCTCCGATGATCCGCTTCATCTTGAACCCGCGGACATACGGCTTGCCAAACGCATGGCGGCGCTGTACGCGGCGCTCGCGGACGATGAGTACGGCGCGGTTCGGCTTGACCGCGATGTGTTCCGTCTCATAAGCCGTTCCGGTAAAACAACGGGTATCATCAACCTGTCGAACCGCCCGTATCCGGAGCGGGAGCCGCGTATGAACGGACAATTCCTCGTGGATCGCCGAAAAAACGGGGCGTACGCGCCGCACGGCATTTCGATTCAGACCGGCACAAGTCCGTGATGTATGGCAAAAAGCGCGAGCTGGTTGCGGTTGCTTACTCCGACTTTCCGCATCACCACCGAAATGTAATTCCGGGCGGTGCTGTCGGTAATTGAGACCTTTTCCGCTATCTCATGGGTGGAGTAACCTTGGGCTATGAATCTAATGATCCGAAGTTCCATACCGGAAATGCCGAGATGCGTTTTTGGCGGCGTCGGGAGGTTGTTGTGCGATATGATTTCGGAATACATTTCTCCTTGTGCCATGTGCGAAAAAATAGAGCATACTTTTGACGCGATCTGCGAACTGATAAACCAATCGCCGTGGCGGATGTTTTTAATAGCCCTGCAAAGATTCGGAATACCTCCGCGCTTGACAACATATCCCGCCGGTTCTTGAACGAGCGCCTTGCAGATATGCTCTTCATCTTCACGGTCGGTGAACAGAACAACAGCCGTATTGGGCGATTTGCATTTGAGCAGCGGTATGAGACCGATGCCGTCGCCGTCTTTTAACGAGACGTCCATGATGACGATATCCGGATGCTTGCTTCCAACCAGTTTGACCGCGTCATAGCAGTCTTTCCCGATCCCGATAATGTCAAAATCATTTTGAGAAGAGAGACTGTCTTTTAATCTGTGCCGCTCCGCTTCATCGCTGTCAATAATAACAATTCTTATCATACATCAAGCCTTTTTCGACAATTAAAAAGTAGTAACGGCGGCGCTTTTTCAAAATCCGGTTGGTTTTGAAAGACGTTTGAAGGAACAAGGATCCCCGCCGTTCCTCAACGAGCCGAGTTTGGAACAAATTCAACTGTACCATTATTTTGAAAAAAAGCAATATATATTTTGAAAAAAATGCGTTTTTTATTATAAGCGTCATAAACTGACAGTCATTTTATAATAACCGTCAGTTTTTTCCGTCCAAAATATCGTTCAACCGAGGTATTGCGTAGTTGCCCGCATGGATTTCAGCGACAAAGCGTATCGGGCGATTGAAAGCCATCGATTTCTCATTGCCAAATATACGCTGGGGACACGCTGAAATACATCATTAGAAAGCCTCCTATAAGATGTTTACGTATAAAAAAATTGCTTCCGTATAACGGAGGCGTTGCCGGTAGGCGTGAAATTTTCTTATATGAGGATTTAACGCCTCATATGAAAACAGTATAACGCACATTGTGCCATATTGACGTTCTCTACAATTTCTGGAGTAACACATCAGGTAACCCGGAAAATTCATCAGCATAAGTATCTGAGCCTGTTCCAAAACGCGAACTACGTTGCGAACTACGTTCGGGTTAGTTTTGGAACAGGCTATGCGATTTCTCAGGCTAAAGCCTTGCGAAATTGCCGTATTCAAAGTCTTTATTTAAGGGCGTAGCCCTTTTTGGTTTAATACCCCGCCCTCTGGGGCGGTTAAAACTTGGGGCGTGGGATTTGTTCCCCCGCATACGCAAAGATTTCAAGGAGAAATCTTCGATACCGCCGGGCTTGCCCCGCGGTTGTTCATTAATAACTTTTCCTCTATGATATTCCCCGTAGTCTTCATTGGCCAGCGAGAAGTCCAGCTTATATTTCTCAACGGGGTAATTCCAGACCCGCGTTGGCGGAGGGCCGGAAATAGAGCGCGCCGGATAATTTATGGTACCATGTAAATGGGTCTTCCGTACCTGTTTTGAACGGGGCGGTTATTTCCATCATAAATAGACGTAAAAGCGTCTATTTGGGCGCGGGACAGGGTTATGGGGGGCATATAAACCGTCCACTTGACTCCTTCCGAGTAGGGCGGTGTGGTCAGAGAACCGTCATGCCGGTACGCCGTAACGGTATTGGTGAATAGATCCGCCAGGTTTATTTCCGTTTTCGTTTTCTCGCCGGCAACTTCGCCGGGCAAATTTTCAAAAAGTTCTGCGAGAGTTTTGTTGGCCGCCCCTTCGGTGATCATGAGAGCTATGACCGCGAGATCGCCGTTGTCATTTCCGTGTACAAGGTGCATCTCCATGTTAAAAAATTTGCCGTCTATCGAATGTTCACTGGGGGCATGGAAGTGAAACTGCCGTAGCGCGTACATTTCGCCGTCAATGCTTATGGCGTTGCCGTCCGTAACGGGCGTTAATTCGATAGTATATCCGTTATTTTTTATCTCAAACAACGTTTTGCGATACGAAATAACCGGTTTGCCTATGTCGGAGCTTACCGTAAGGTCTGCCGTAGGAATATCAATCGGCGACTGCGCTTTTCCGTCCCTGGCGATTGCGTATGAGGGGTCGAGCAAATCCCGGTTATCCGCGCCCGTCTCCTCTTCGTATGCCCAGCGGGCCGCTTTGCCATCCGGCGTCCGCGCCCGCGCGGCGGCGCAGGCGGTAAAAATAAACGCCGCGAGGCTGAATACCGCCAGCCGCGTGAGTACTGAAAAAAGGCCGATTTTACGAGTCCGTCCGTCTCTAAATAAGTTCATCATAAATCATATTATACACGCCGCATCCGCGATGCACAAGTAATCACGTTGCCTCTGTCGTTAATAAGTGATATATTCACCCATAAGAAACACGAGGAAAAGGTTCAGCCTTCCCGGGATATATTTAGAGGGTGAGCGTCTCGCTCGTTATTGACATATTTTCTCCCATTTTCCACTTCTTTCCGTATGTCCAAAAAAAAACGCCCCGCCTAAAAAACGGGGCGCTCATACGCGAATGTAATCATGGAAAAAAACGGGAACTCCGCTTTCAGGCGGCGCGGCGCGTCCGCGCTTTCCAAAAGACGCCGTCTTTCCCAAAGATGCGATCAGACGCGAGGGCTGTTCGCTTCATGTGATCACGCCTGTTGCTCCCGTTCAGCCGCAGAGCGGTAGGGGATATGCTTCTGAACGCATTTGTACGCGGGTCTAATGATGCGTCCGCCGGCAACGGCTTCTTCCATGCGGTGGGCGCACCAGCCCGCCACACGGCTCACCGCGAATATCGGAGTGTACAACTCGGACGGTATGCCGAGCATACTGTACACAAAGCCTGAGTAAAAGTCAACGTTGGCGCATATCTCTTTGTCCGAGCCTTTCACGCGATTGAAAACCGAGGGTACAAGCCGCTCAATGAGCGTGTAAAGGTTGAATTCGTCCATACACTGTTTTTCATTGGCAAGCTGAGCCGCCTTGTCGCGGAGCAGGATGGCGCGGGGGTCGCTCTTCGTGTACACCGCATGTCCCTGCCCGTAAATCAGTCCGGTCCGGTCATAGGCTTCGCCTTTCAGAATTTTTTCAAGATAAGCTTCCACCCCGGCTTCATCATTCCATGTATTCACATGCTGTTTGATGTCCTCCATCATGGCGCTGACTTTGGCGCTCGCGCCGCCGTGTTTGTACCCTTTGAGCGAGCCGATGCCCGCCGCAATCGCCGAATACGTGTCCGTGTCCGAGGAAGAAATCAAATGCACCGCAAACGTTGAGTTGTTGCCGCCGCCGTGTTCCGCGTGCAACGCCAGCGCCAAATCAAGGGTTTCCGCCTCCAGAGAGGTGAACCGCCTGTCCGCCCTGATGAGGGAGAGAAGCGTTTCCGCAGTGTTTTGATTGGGATTCGGCTCGTGAATGATGAGGCTGTCCTTGTCAAGGTAATGTTTTTTCGCCATGTAGGAATACGCGACAATGGCCGGGAAGCGGGAGATCAATTCAATACACTGGCGGAGGATGTTTTCGGGCGAGCGATCTTCGGCTTTCTTGTCGAACGAGTACAGGGTCAGCACCGACTGGGCGAGTTTGTTCATAATGTCGCTGGAAGGCGCCTTCATAATATGATCGCGCCTGAAATACATGGGAAGGTTGCGGTTTTCTCCCATGAGGACGTAAAATTTCGCAAGCTGCGACTTGGAAGGCAACGCTCCGAACATGAGAAGATACACGGCTTCCTCAAACACAAACCGTTTCTCACGAGTCGCCGCGGCGACAATGTCTTCCACATTAATACCGCGATAAAACAACTGTCCGTCAACCGGCTGGTTTTCGCCTTCAACCACAATGTATCCATGGACTTCGCCCACGCGGGTCAAACCCACCAGCACGCCGCTTCCATCCGCGTTGCGGAGTCCGCGCTTTACGTTGTACTTGTCATATAAACCGCCGTCAATGTAATCGTTACTTGTCAGCTCCGAAAGATAATCCGCAATTTTCACCATAATTTTCTCCTTGCTTCGGGCTTTTTCCAAACCCGCCGCTTTACGCGTCCCGGCTCTTTCTTCCTTGCTTCGGGCTTTTTCCAAACCCGCCGCTTTGCGCGTCTTGGCTCTTTTTTCCTTGCTTCGAGCCTTTTCCAAACCCGCCGCTTTCCGCGTCTTGGGAAAACTTCTCTTATTTCGTCAATTCGTCAAACACCATGCCGGCTGTCTTTTGAACAACAGCGGACACCGGTATGAGTTTCGCTTCTTGTTCTCCTCTTCGCTTCACTTCCACCAAAGGCG
>JAITAW010000232.1 GCA_031283905.1 Treponema sp.
TGCTGCCCTTCATCAAGGCGGCGTTTATTGAAACAAACCCCATCCCCATAAAAGCGGCGCTGAACATGGCGGGGCTTCCCGCGGGACCCGTTCGCCCCCCTCTCGCCCCCCTCTCGGAAAGCAGCAAAAGAGCCCTGGAAGCCGCCCTGCCCGCAGAGCGGGTGTACTTGCGAGACGCTACGGGCGTAACTACAAGCTTCTCGTAAGCGTAGTTACGAGCGGCTCGCGGGCGTGTTGCGGGTAATGAACAAACGGCGGACAAATTCCTCTAGTATGTAGCCCATGCATTTGTATCACGGCGTTCAAATCGGAACGCTTTCACTGGGAGGGAACATCTTTCTCGCCCCAGTCGCGGGCTATTCGGACAGGGCGTTCCGTTCGATCTGTATTGAACAGGGCGCTGATTTCACGTTTACGGAACTGGTTTCTTCGGAGGCTCTGATCAGAAACCCCGCGTGGAGCGGCAAAAGTAATGAAGAAAATCCCGCGGCGGCGCTCCTCCGGCGGGCTGACAACGAGGCGCGATACGGCGTTCAACTGTTCGGCGCTAATCCTGAAGTCATGGGCAGGGCGTCCGCCATGCTTGCGCCGTGGGAGCCGTCTGTAGTCGATATAAACGCGGGGTGTCCCGTGGCCAAGGTCGTGAAAACCGGCGCGGGCGCCGCGCTGATGAAGGATCCGGCGCGTTTGGGGCGCATCGTGGAGGCGGTCGTCAACTCGTCTCAAGCGCGTTTGGGAAATGTTCCCGTAACGGTGAAGATGCGTTCCGGGTGGGATGCGGAATCGATCAACTACCGGGAATGCGCCCACGTTGCCGTTGAAGCCGGCGCGTCCATGATTACGCTGCACAGCCGCACAAGAAGCCAGATGTATGCGGGCAAAAGCGACTGGGCGCGCCTGGCGGATTTGGTTAGCCGTGTGTCAGCGCCTGTCGCCGGTTCAGGCGATCTCTTTTCACCGGAAGACGCAAAGCGGATGCTGGAGCAGACGAAATGCGCCGCAGTGATGTTCGCCCGGGGCGCAATAGGCAATCCGTTCATCTTTGCCGCTACACGGGATTTGCTCACCACGGGGTTTTACACGGCGTCCGGCGGGGCGCGGAGAATCGCGGCGGGTTTCCGCCAGCTTCTTTTGCTGAGCGCGGATATTGGCGAGAGCGCGGCCTGCCGCGAAATGCGCAAGCATTTCTGCGCCTACAGCCGGGGCATGGAGGGCGGGGCGGAACTGAGAAACCGGCTCGTACGCGCCGCTACTATCGCGGAATATAAGCGCGTTCTGGGGTGCGATGCCGTAGCGTCAACGTAGCCCCGCATCAGATTTTTCAATACCCGTTGTTCTATTGAAGAATTCAAAGGCAGTTGCCGATAATGTAGAAAAGGAATTATATGGCAGAAGAAAGAGCGGCGGAACATAACGAGGTTGCTACTGTAGAAAACACGGCGGAAGCCGCGACTTTCTTTGAGGAGCGCGGCGCGGGGTGCGATGAAAGAAGCGCGGAACCTGACGAAGAGGCCGCCGGAGAAACTGCGGAAGGCGCGGCTTTCTTTGAGGAGCGCGGCGCGGGATGCGATGAAAAAAAAAATGTGTTAAAGCGGGAAGATGAGCTTTTGCAAAAAATCATCGAAGCTCATAACGCCGTAAAAAAAGCGGTAATCAACAGGGAATGGACGGATTTTGAGGCTCTTACCATTTCCCTTGAAACCTATAAGAAAGCGTTTGATGTGTTGGAAAAGGAGCGGATCGCCCTTTTCGCGCCGGACGCCGGAAGCGCAACGCCTCATTTTTACACGATGGTTTCCCATTTGCCGGAAGATGAGCGCAGAGAACTTTCAGAACTGTACCGAAGCATCAAAGACCGTGCGCTCAAACTTCAGACCGCAAATGAGGCGTTGTTGCGCTACCTCAATGAGGCGCGTTCTACTATAGGCGATTTTATGAAGGCCGCTTTCCCTGACCGCAAGAGCGGGGCGTATTCACGGCAAGGGGAAAAAGTTTCATTAGACATGCGGTCCTTGATTTTGGATCAGATGTTATAGATGGGAGCTTGTTCTAGGCGCCGGGTTTTAAACCGCGCGTTTCGGGACGTTCCCTTAGATTCATACGATGTATAAAAAGCGGGATGCGGACGGCTTTTTAGGAGAGGAACAGTGACTTCAACATTTACCGGCATTGAGATCGGAAAACGCGCGATAAACGCAAATGAGCAGGCGATCAATACCACGGGGCATAATCTCTCAAACGCCTCGACCAAGGGATATTCACGGCAACGGATCGAGTTTTCGGCATTTGATCCCATCTACCTTCCGGGTTTAAACCGTGAGCAAACAGCCGGGCAAATAGGGCAAGGCGTTGTGATTCAACGGATCGAGCGGGCGCGGGATCAACTCCTTGACAGGCGCATCGCGGCGCAAGCCGGCAATGAAGGCTACTGGGGCGCCCGCGATCCCTACGTACGGATGCTTGAACAGGTCTATCTTGAGCCGGGTGAAAATTCCATCCGAAGCAAAATGGATGCCTTTTGGGACTCATGGCAGGAACTCGCGACCTATCCGTCTGACACCGCGCCCAGAAACGCGGTTATCGAACGCGGTAAAACATTGGTTGACGCCATCCACGACCGGTACAGCCGCCTGAAAGGGCTACAGGACATGACTGATGAGGACATCACCCTCCGCATCCAGCAGGTGAATAAACTCACCCGTGAAATCGCGGGGCTTAACCATGACATTCAGCGGGTAAAGGCGCAGGGCGACAACCCCAACGATCTGCTTGACCGCCGCGATCTCTTGGTGGATCAACTTTCTTCTTACATTAATATTACGATTGACCGGCGCGATCCCGATGAATATATGGTGCATACCGATGGTATGGTGCTTGTACAGGGGTCTATCGGACGGCAGTTTGCCCTTGATCCCGCGCCCGCGTTGCCGGACGGTACGCAGGGTTACTCACGGATCACGTGGGAGGATACAGGCGAAGAAATCCATTTTCGTAGCGGCAGTGTCGCGGCGCTGGTTGATCTGCGCGATGAAACCATTCAGCAGGAAATCCAGACGCTAGATTCCATGACAATAAACTTTATGGACCTCGTAAACGAAGTTCACCGTAACGCATATGGACTGAACGGCAGCGCCGGACAAGACTTTTTTACCGAACACCACTTTGTTACGAATGTGAACGGCAATTACGACCGTGACGGAGACGGCGAGTACGATTCCACCTATCTTTTTCGCATCAGCGGCGTGAATAAATTGGAAGAACGGGAACAGATTGGGCTTGAAGGCGCTATTACCCTGTCCGCCGGAGATGGCGTTGTGAATGTGCCGTACTACCCCACCGATACGGTCGCGGATGTGCTTTCCCGCATCAACAATTCCGGCGCCGATGTTACCGCCCGTTTGAACCGGGACGGCTATCTTACCCTTAAAGGCACGCCAACCGGAAGCGCGGATACGCCGGATTTTGTCATCAGGCATGTCGAGGATTCCGGACATTTCCTTGCCGGATATGCGGGGGTTCTCAGCGACAGGGGCGCCGAAGGCGCGTATGATTGGGCGCGGGCCGATGCGGTTGGCGCGTTGCGGGCAAGCATTGCCGATTTGTCGACCGCGCCAATCGCCCACCCTTCCGGCTGGATCGAAGTGAACGCCGCGCTTGTCAAAGATCCGGCATCCGTTGCCGCCGGATTCGGCGAAAACGGCAGAGCGGCTAATCCTGGTAATGGCGAGGCGGCTTTGGCTGTCGCGTCCTTGCGCAACACTGATGTCATGGTCGGCAAGCAAGGCTCCTTTGACGATTACTTTGCGGACGCGGTGGGGCGTATAGGCATACTGGGCGAACAGAGCGGCCGTATGCTTGAAACGCAGAACCTTATTATGAAGCAACTCAATGACATGCGGCAATCCGTATCGGGCGTTAATATAGATGAAGAGCTTGCCAATATGCTGAAATACCAGCATAGTTACGAAGCCGCCGCGCGGTACATCAATACGGTGAATTCCATGCTTGATGTGCTGATAAACCGGTTGGGAGTGTAGCGCTGTTGCGGCCTTTCAGGGATTTCATACATTTATAGGAGTGAAGAAATGGTTAGAATTTCAACAAATATGCCGAATGACGACATACAATACAGATTGCGCAGACAAGAAGATGCGCTTTCAAACATACAGGCGAAAATCGCGGGGCAGACAAAATTTAACAACCTCCGTGATGATCCGCTCGCCGCATCCCATGCGGTACGCTATGAGTCGTACCTTTCGCGCCTTAACCGGTTTGAAAAAAACACGCTGTACGTAAAAGATCACCTGAACCAGACGGACGCTTATATGAGGCAGGCAAACGATGTGTTGCAACGCATCCGTGAGATTGCCGTGATGGGTGCCAACGGGATGTACACCAAAGAAGATATGCAAGCTATGGGAGTTGAAGTGAACGAACTTTTGAAGGAGCTGACCTCTATCGCCAATGCCATAGGACCGGATGGCGGCAAGATTTTCGCCGGGGATAAGGCTTTCACCGAGCCGTTCCGTCTTATTGAAGGCAAAGTTGACGGCGGGCAGGAGTCAATGGTTATCGCGGTCGAATATCAAGGGGCTGGCGCTTCACGGCGAGCCGAGACCGGAGACGGGATATACATAAACCTTGACATATCAGGAGGAGAGGCGTTCTGGGCGGAGAAAATGACGGTAACTTCAAATTATGACGCTACGGACTATGCAGTCGCCGATCAGGGATCTTTCTTTGTTGACGGCGTTGCAATTCAGGTTACGCCCGGCGACAACCTTTCCTCGATTGTCGCCAAAATAAATGATTCTTCAGCGCCTGTTCATGCCTCCATTGACCCGGAAAAACACTCGCTTGTCATTGAGGGTACGAACCCCCACCTTATTCGCATGGAAGACGCCCAAGGCTCAACCGTGTTGCAAGATATAGGGCTTGTTGTCCCGAACGCCGCGCAAGGCGCGCCCAACTGGAATCCATCGGCAATGGTTTCCGGCGGCTCAGTCTTCGACATGGTTATTGAACTGCGCAACGCCCTCTACCGTGGAGACGCCTCTTTTATCGGCGGTCGCGGCGTAGGCGGCGTAGACCTCGCCTTGAACAACGTACAGACACGGCTTGTCGACATTGGCAGCCGTGTGGAACGGGCGGAATTTACATGGAAACGGATAAACGCGGACATCCCGAATGTTACCGCCGCGCTCGGCAGAGAGTCTTCGCTTGATTTTGCCACCGCCTCTGTTGATCTGGGCATGATGGATTTCGCCCATAAAGCGACCTTGCAAACCGCGTCCAAGATTTTGCCGCAGACGTTGCTGAATTTCTTGCGATGAACCGCCCTGCCGCTAACATTATCTCCGTACGGCGCTTAAATGACGCATTGGTTTGAGCGGGTACTCGCGCTACAGGAAAATTTATAATAGCGTCCGGTTTAATACCCAATTTCTGCAAGCGTTGTTATACTTACATGGTTACAGCCGACAGAGGAATGTCTTTGCGGTTATGGGCAAAGCCCGGCAATTTAACCGGGTAGTATTTTTTGTCAGAGCAAACGAGAAAACGCATTTTTCCCGTCCTAGCATACCGCTTCTTCTTTTGCAAAAAGAGCCGCAATTATCCCCGGACGTATACCCGCACGGAGAATAGCCGTCCGGCGTGGCTTTCCCGTGGCATTATAGGCGGCAGACAGAACGGCGCATTTCTTCTGACTTGTATATATTTTATCTTTTTGCCATACTTACACCATTACGTACTTCACGGGACGCTTCCCATATAAAAAATCTCCTCGCCGCAGATCGCGTAAACAGGTTCGCGGCGGGGTATTGAAGATTTCTCCTTGAAATCTTTGCGTGTGTGGGGGGAACAAATCCCCCACACCCCCAGTTTTTACGCCCTAAAGGGCGGGGAATTAACCCCTTTAGGGATTAAACCCCAATACGAATAAAAGGACAGACATGAAACACACCGTTCCATTTACCGTTGTGTATGAAAGTAGCGAACTCATCGCGGTAAACAAAGCGTCAGGCATTGCGGTAGGAGGCGACCGGTGGGACGATGGTAAAGAGCGGCTCGATCTCCTGCTATCGGACGCGCTCCAACGTACGGTGTATACGGTTCACCGTATCGACAAAGACACCTCCGGCCTTGTCGTATTCGCAAAAAACGCCGAGGCTCACAAAGAGCTTTCCTTAGCCTTTGAGCGCCGTTCACTAAAGAAACGGTACATCGCCGTTGTGTACGGACGCTTTCCGCGTGGGGAAACCGTCTGCGATCTGCCGCTCGTGCCAGACGGCAACAAACGGCATGTAACCATCATCGACAACCATCAGGGAAAACCCTCCCTGACGCGCTTCAAGCCGCTGACCGTAGCGGGAAATTTCAGCGTCCTCGAAGTCCTGCCGGAAACGGGGCGAACCCATCAGATCAGGGTGCACGCGAGCGCCCTGGGCTACCCAATCATCTGCGATCCCCTGTACTGCCGGAACCCAAAGTCCGTAGTATTGTCCTCATTCAAACGCAAATGGCGCGGCGATCTTTTTGAAGAAAAACCCCTGCTTTCCCGGCTCGGTCTTCATGCGGCGGAAATCGTTCTGCCGGACGGAACGTCTTTGTCAGCGCCGCTTCCGAGGGATATGGGAGCGCTCATTACGCAAATGGAGAAACACGGAAAAGAAGCGCTGTGCAGAGAAAACCCATAAGTAGTGGAATGCAAATAAAGCCGATTGTAATAAGCCTCAATGTACATGGATGCCGATGGCCCGGCCGCTCCCGAAAGGATTTCGCGCAATACGGCGACCCATCTCTGACTGGAATATCAGGGTCTCCCCGGTCTTCCGGCAGGTAAAGGCCGTTTGCGCGGCGGGGACGGCCGTCGCGCCGCCGCCCAAGTTTTGGCCCGTGCCTTTTCGGTCGAAAAGGCACGGATATCATCCTCCGATACGCCCGGTAGCTGGAGGATCGCGGATACCCGGCGTCCGACACTCGTTTCCTCCCGCAAAACCGCCAGCTAGGGACGTTTCGTGCGCCGCCCGTCTGCGGGACGAACTTCTTCTGCCGCCGGACGTTACGCCGTTTTCCCCCGTCAATCGCTCCGCTTTTTTCAGCCCTGCCGTGTGCGATCCTTCCCCCTCAGGCAGACGTTGTGCCGCCGCCGGCGCTTCATCTCCGTCTCCTATACGAGACCCGCCAATTCCGCAGTGGCTCCGCTCCGGCTTTGCATCCCTTGGTATACACTCGCCATTCATTGTCTTCCTTTCCCTTCTTTTTCTCCTCTTCTATTCCCTCTTATAAGGAGGCAATAGAGTATCTTAAACGGGTGGGAAAACCGAAACACGCACTCAGTGACGGGCATCTCTGACTAAAGACGATATGGATAAGGCTTATGAAACCGTATATTCTGTTGCGAGGATTTTTTATTACTACTCCCCTGTGTTTCGCAGGGCATACATATGATTATACTCACATCCCTTGGTTTATGTATTCTCTGACTCATCCTTCAATTGTACTCATACTCAGAACCGGAACAGGCTCCAGAGTATCTAATTAAACCCTCAGACATTAATTCAAAAATTTCACCTCCCATCTATCATATGCTTCGAGACTAAATAGAAGCCACCTAAACACCATTGAACCTGTTGTTCGTTAATCGGAGGTTCGCTGCAACTAGAATATTTGATCGTACGACTGCGCAAAGCCGCAGGTTATTCTTCCCAAAGCCATGTCGAGAGGTATCGCTCACCGGTGTCGGGCAATACCGCAACAATAACTTTTCCTTTGTTTTCAGGACGCTTTGAAACGGTAAGCGCCGCTTCAAGCGCTGCGCCTGAAGATATGCCGACTAAGATGCCTTCTTTTTTTGCGAGAAGGCGGGCGGCGGCACCGGATTTCACCTCATCGGTTTTGTAGATTTCGTCTATGATTGAGGGATCATAGACTTGGGGCTGGAAACCGGCGCCAATGCCTTGAATTTTGTGGGCGCCGGGCTGACCGCCGGAAAGTACGGGCGAAGCCGCGGGTTCAACGGCGATGACCTTAACGGAAGACTTTTTGGATTTAAGATATTTACCCGCGCCAGTGACGGTTCCGCCGGTTCCAACGCCGCCGATGAGAATGTCGATTTTGCCCTCGGTATCGGTCCAAATTTCGGGACCGGTTGTTGTTTCATGGATGGCAGGGTTCGCCGGATTGTTGAATTGCTGGGGAATGAATGAATTCGGTATGGACGCGGCGAGCTCTTCGGCTTTGGCGATAGCGCCTTTCATACCTTTTGCGCCTTCGGTAAGCTCAAGCTCGGCGCCAAGCGCCTTGAGGAGTTTTCGACGCTCAATGCTCATAGTCTCCGGCATGGTGAGAATAAGCCTGTAGCCTTTTACCGCCGCGACAAACGCAAGCCCGATGCCGGTATTGCCGCTCGTTGGTTCAATAAGTACTGTTCCGGGTTTTATCTTTCCTTCTTTTTCGCCCGCTTCAATCAACGCAAGGGCTATACGATCTTTCACACTGGAAAGAGGGTTAAAGTATTCAAGTTTTACATAAACTTCCGCTTCTCCTTCGTTGATCTTGCCTATCTTAACGATAGGGGTATTGCCGATTAAATCGGTGATTTTTTCTACACGTGCCATAATGGCCTCCTTATCAGATTGTGTAGATAATATTCATATTATCTACATGAATTTAGTATACTATAACAATGCGGTGAAAAATTGTCAATATGGTTTCAAGCAAAAAAAGAAGAATAACCACGAAAAAAACAAAAGCCTCGCGAAAGAAAAACGCCAATCCGCCAAACGCCGCTTAAAAGCGCAGATTTCGGTGCATGACTCGCGGAGCTTGTTCTGTATTATTCCATCCTCCTCCCCTGTTACATATAGTCAAACGCGGGTTTGAAAGTTATTCCTGCTACTAGTAGTACATTCTTATCGTGGAGATACTTTGACAACAAAATTTAAGTAATTGGGCGTTCTGATGAGTCGAAATTATCGCTACCGGAAAAATGGATCGGGTTAAGGCGGTTAAGGCGGTAAAAAATTTTGTTACAGAAGCGGTAGAGAATATGAACGCTAAAGTAAAGGCATCATCGAACATAGCGGAAAGAAATATCGTGAATGATCCGGCCGCCAACGCAGCCTACACGGTAAACGAACAAGCGGCCAAAGACTGGTTTGTGAGGAATATTCCGTAGACATATTTCAAAGAAGTTTATCCGTATGACAATGGGGCTATACATACGAAAACATGTTCAAAATTCAAAGCAAATCATCTATACGGAACAGCCTATACCCGGACGCAACTACCAGCCGGTTTCCTTCGGCGGAAGCGGAAAAATTGGAGGTGAAACCTCCGTCACTATATAATTACATTACCGGCCTTGATGACGCGCGGCGACAATTGGCGCACTTTGCTCTTGAAAAACTCGAAACCGCGTTGCGGGATACGGCGCTGGGCTATACCCGTACAGACGCCTTGAGAAAAATCGCCTATGCATATCGTCATTTTGCGCAATGTCGCCCTGAATTGTACAAAGCGTTTATCGTCTGTCCGTCTTTCGATGACGCCGGTATCGGGGAAGCGAAACAGGCGGTGGCCCGCACGTTTTATCAGGTGCTTGAACCGTATCAATTAGACCATGAAATGAAGATACATTTTACCCGTTGTTTCAGAAGCGCACTGCATGGGTTTGTCAGTCTGGAAAGCACGGGGTTTTTCAAAAACGGCGTTGATGCGGAAAAAAGTTTTGAAACCCTCATCGAGACCAGTCTTGCACCGCTCGTTCAAAGAAGAGGGAGGGGAAAGAAATGAAAATCGCTCCCGGTATTTTCAGACTGGAACACTCGCGGTTCAGTCATATTTACTATCTTTACGATGAAGAAATCCTCATTGGTACCGGACTGCCCTTTCGCGCCGGGTCAATACTGAAAGAACTGACAGCGCTGGGTGGAAAAATTAAAAACATATTGCTCACCCACCACGATGTGGATCACATGGGAAATGTCCGCCTCATAGAAGAAGCTACCGGAGCCGCCGTCTGAATAGGCATTGAAGACGCTCCTTTTCTATTGGGCAGGAAACGTATCATTGAAGCGCTTTTGCGTGCTGACCCGCCCAGTGGATACACCGCCTTTCCGGCAGGAACGCAAAGCCGCATCGGAAATGTTGATAGTATCCCCGCCCCCGGACACACGCGGGGGCATCATATTTTCCGTTACAAAAACTTTTTATTTTCAGGCGATCTTTTCCGCGAAAAAACAAACACATTATCGGAATGTCAAAGACGATGAATTGGGACAATGAAATAGCGCGGCGTTCCATTGGTCTATTGGCCGCGCTTGACTTTGAAATTGCCTGTCCCGGTCACGGCGATCCGGTGGAAAGGAGTACAATAATTATGAGCAGCGTCTCAATACATCCTGCCGAAAAATTCGAGATGATGACTACTGCCCCGGTGGAGCGGCGCGTGGTGAAGCAAGCCATTCCGGCAATTATCATGCGGATACCTATTTTGTCAGTTCCCTCGGCACGAGCGCCATTGCCGCGGTGGGAGTGAGTTTTTCCCTGATGGCGATTATTCAGGCGGTGGGGTTCTTTTTCGGACACGGCTCGGGCAATTTTATCTCCCGCGCGTTAGGAGCGCAAAACGCGGCGAACGCTGAGAAGATGGCCGCCACCGGTTTTTTCTCGGCGTTTATTGCGGGTGTGGCGATTGCCGTTTCCGGCATGGTTTTTCTATCTCCCCTTGCCCGGCTGTTCGGGTCTACCGGCACGATTTTACCATACGCCCATGATTACCTGCGTTTTATCCTGATTGGCGCGCCGTTTATGGTTTCAAGTTTCATGCTGAATAACCTTTTGCGCTATCAGGGAAGCGCCTCTTTAGGCATGATTGGTATGGTATCGGGCGCGGTGATAAACATCGGCCTTGATCCGCTGTTTATTTTTGTGTTTCACCTCGGCGTCAAGGGCGTTTCACTTGCCACGATGATAAGTCAAACCGCAAGCTGCGTTCTGCTTTTTATTGTGGGCTGTACCAGAGAAGGCAATGTGCGAATTTTTCCGCGCAACTTCTCGCCCTCCCTCACAAAATATAAAGAAATGTTTCGCGGCGGAAGCCCTTCACTTCTGCGGCAAGCCGCCGCAAGCCTTGCGATGGTTCTGCTCAACCGCGTGGCGGGCGCTTCCGGAAACGCGGTTATCGCGGCCATCTCCATTGTAAACCGTGTTTTTCTTTTGTCAGGTTCGGCCATCATCGGTTTTGGGCAAGGCTTCCAGCCGGTATGCGGGTTTAATTACGGCGCGAAACGCTACGACAGGGTAAAAAAAGCATTCTGGTTTTGCATCCGTATTTCAACCGTACTGCTGATTATTCTTGCGGCGGTGTGTTTCATATTCGCGCCAGATATTATCGCTTTTTTTCGCAAGGACGACCCGCAGGTTATCAGCGTGGGAACGCTGGCGCTTCGGGCGCAGTGTTTCAGTTTTCCACTGCTTGGCTGGATACTTTTGGTTAGCTTCATGCTCCAAATGACGGGAAAAGGCATTCCCGCAAGCGTTCTGGCCTTCTCACGGCAGGGGCTGTTTCTTATTCCTCTGCTTTTTCTCCTTGTTCCCCCTCTTGGCGTTTTGGGAATACAAATATGCACCCCCATCACCGATTTCTTCACCTTTCTCTTGTCCTTTCCTCTGGGGATACGGACACTGCGCAAAGATTCAGCATGACGGCGGAGAAGCATATACTGGCCTGTTGAGACTGTCGTAAAAGTCTAATTTTTTAGAAAGCTTCTTTTCTAATTCGTTATATTACGATGAATTAAAATGATTAGAAATCTCAAAAATTGACTTTTCCGACAGCCTCGTTAGGCGAAGTGCGCCCATACTCCATTTTTACACGATATTGTAATTATCAAAGATTGAGCAAAAATTACCCGCCGCCGATACCACCGATACCTACTTGACATATCGAAAAAAGTAAATTTATAATGGTTAGGAGTGTTAGAAATGGCTGAAATTGAAGGGCTTTATACCGCCGATTGCGTGGACTTTATGGCTTCTATGCCCGACAAGTGTGTTGATTTGGTTGTTACTTCTCCACCTTATGACAATTTACGAGATTACAAAGGCTACTCTTTTGAATTTTGGAGGTGATCCACAAAGTATGATGGCCCTCAAACGAAGCCGTAATTGATATAAAAGAAAACCATGTCAAACGCCTTCCGGTGGTTAAACAGCTTCTTCGAAAAACAACAGGTTCTCCGAAATGCCTCCGTATCCGATGCCTCAGTCGGCAATTATTCCCTCCTATCTCTACCGTGCGCTCTTTTCCCGTATCATGATTGTCTTCCGCGAAGGCTGCCGGAAAACTATCCCAATCATCCGCCGCTATCCGGGCAACAGTTTATCCCCATTCTTTTTATCCTCTTTCTCAATTTTTGGCGGTTTTCAAGTCCCGTTTCCCCCATACAGCGAACCTCCGGTTCAACGCTACAATCTCCCCACTTTCCCGGTGATACGCGTATATAAGCCATACTTTGTTCTTCTTCCCCGCATACGTCCAAAACTCGCCTGTTTCAAGGCGGTCATAGCGGCTTTGTTTCGGTTTTATCCTGTATTTTGTCGATGTAAGCGCTTTTAAGACCGCGGTAACGCTATTTCGAGTATTATCACGATGTCCCGTATGCCGACTCTCCTGACCGGCATGATTTTTATCATGTTTTTAACCCGTGAAAGCGTTCCGTTGTAAGTGCGCTCATGTACTTTTTTAAAAAGTTCTTTCGAAAAAAAATTTAGGGATATTTTAAATCAAACAAGGCATGGGGTATCAATTTTACTCGAATCTATTGACAATATAAATGATAAATCCATACATATTCTGACTAATTTATCGGAACGAAATATTGTTGACAATGTTACACAGCCGCAGGCTTTATTGAAAATGTATGATGCTTTTAGGAAAATAACTGTTTCAAGTTTTGATAAACTTCATGCAAAAATTTATATTGTTGATGAATCGCTCGCTGTAATTACATCAGCAAATTTGACTTATGGCGGATTAAAATCGAATTTCGAATACGGAGTTTTGATAGATGACGCGGAATCAATAAAAAACATTAAGCGCGATGTTTTAGATTACGCCTCTCTTGGACATATTTTCGATAAAACTTTTATCTTAAAAATATACGAAGAAAGTCAAAAAATAGAATCGGTTCAAGAAAAGCCGGAAAAAGAACGGAAAGACACTGAATTAAAATTGCTTATTGAACAGCAAAAAAAGATAGACTCTCTTTTTGTCAGCCGTTATGAAAACAAAGAAACCCGGCATAGTATTTTTGTAAAAACAATTATGTTTCTTTTACAAAAACATAAGCATTTGACTATTCTGGAACTATACGCTTTCGTAAAAGATATACATCCGGAAATGTGCGATGATTCCGTTGAATATCATAACGAAAAGCGTTGGAAAATTGAAGTTAGGCAAGCATTATTTTTCTGGAGACGAAAAGGGACAGTTCTTGGAAACGGTCCCATCCATCATCAGACATGGAGTTTAATAGATGACTACAAAGCAGTTTAGGCTCATCGTTGACGCCGTGGAGGAGAACGCGGAGGAAGGGAAGCCGTGGCCGCACATTCAGGCAGCGGACAAGACCGCGCTGAAGGCCGCCTATGACGACTGGGCATCCCAAACGCGCGGCCGCGGAGATCCCGGCCCGCACCAGGATGGACGTGGAGGAGCGGGAGGCCGCCCTTAAGCGGACATCGCCGGTAGTCCGCGCTTTTTGCCAACGGTTCTTCTATGGAGCGCCGGACATCGTAACGGACGCGCAGCTTGTGGGCATGAGTATAGCATAAATATAAGAAAATTGTGGGGCAAGTTTAGTGATCTGCGGCGGAGAGAGTCTTTTTGATACCCTCGGTAGTATGTCTCGCCGCTCAAGAGTATCTGCAATACTTTAATCTTTGGGGATTTAATACCCCGCGGCTCTTTGACGGTTAAGGAAGGAAGCGAAAGAAGATATAATGAAATAAAGAGAGAATATATACACAAGGCACACAAAGTATCGGTGTTGATATATCATATAGTATGTCCGGCGAAATA
>JAITAW010000252.1 GCA_031283905.1 Treponema sp.
GCAAGCGCCTGCGGGGACTGGATGCGGTAGAGGATTTCCCTGTTTGTAATCCACTGGTCGGGCGACGGATCCCGTTCAAAGAGGGCGCGGATGGCGAGAAGGTGATCGATTCTACCGCCTCCGCCGCCGACAAGCGTGGTATGGACGCAGCCCTTGTCCCAGAGCAACGCGAGGGCAAGCTCCGTATCGGTATAGTCTTTGTCCGCGCTGTACTTGATGATCCTGTCAGGATTATATCCGGCGAGACGGCTTTCGCTGTCCAGCGAATCCATATCGCCCACGATCCAGTCCGGTTTAACGTCGGCTTGTTCCGCGGTTACGAGACCCGAATCAGCGGCGACGATGATCTCCGCGCCGGACGCCGCCTTCCGGCATATGTCCGCAGGTGGGCTTTCTCCGCCGATAAAAGCGATTCCGCGCATATTCTTGACAGTATAACGCATTTTAGTATACTGTTGCAATGCTTGTTATACCGCGCATACTGAAAGATATCGCCCTTATTTTCGCGGCAAGCGGAAGGCAGAGCTTCCTCGTGGGCGGCGCGGTGCGCGACATGCTTCGGGGCGAAAAGGCGCATGATTTTGACCTTGCGACCAACGCTACGCCGGAAGAGGTGACCGCCATGTTCCGCTCCCAAGGGCGCGGCGCTGAAAGGCGCACGGTTATCCCCACCGGCATCAAGCATGGAACCGTTACCGTGTATTTTAGAGGCATCGCGTTTGAAATCACCACGTTCCGTACCGAAACCGGTTATTGTGACGGGCGACATCCTGAAAAAGTCGCCTATGCCGCGACCATTGAAGAAGACCTCTCCCGCCGCGACTTCACCATGAACGCCGTCGCTGTGGAACTGCCGAAAGGACGCATCGTTGATCCCTTCAATGGACGCGCCGATATACAAAACCGCGTCATCCGCTGTGTCGGAAGCCCGCTTGAACGCTTTGGCGAGGATGGGTTGCGGGCTCTGCGTTGCGTCCGTTTTGCGTCCCAATTCGGCTTTTCCGTTGATAAAGAGACGCTTGCCGCTATTCCGCAAACGCTTTCCACCACCGCAAAGGTGGCGGCGGAGCGCAAGCGCGACGAGCTTGACAAAATAACCGGTTCAGGGAAGCCTTCGACCGGTTTTCTACTCATGGAACAGACCGGCCTTCTCAAAGAGTTGCTTCCCGAGCTTGCCGTGTGCCGCAATGTTGAGCAAAAGGGCAGGCATTGTTTTGATGTACTCGATCATTCGCTACTTGCCTGCGACTATGCGGCGAAAAACGGCTGGCCGCACGAGGTGAGGCTCGCCGCGCTTTTCCATGACATCGGGAAGCCCGTTGTCTGCACGGCGGACGAATCCGGCGTACGGACGTTTTACCGCCACGAACGGGAGAGCGCGGCTCTGGCAAAAAACGTATTGAGCCGCTTCCGCTATTCCAACGCCGTTATCGGCTCTGTTGTCCATCTCATAGAAGAGCATATGTTCCACTACGTTGAAAACTGGTCGGACGCGGCCGTCAGGCGATTCATTATCCGGGTTGGGGAAGCGTACCTTCCCCATGTGTACAAGCTCCGCCATGCGGATGCGTTTGCGACTGCCGGAGAACCGCCGCGTCCCGATTTTCTTATCCCGCTCATGGACAGGGTGAACCGCGTTCTTGAAGGGAAAAAAGCCCTTTCCCTCAAAGACCTTGCGATTTCCGGCAACGACCTTATCGCGTTGGGCGTAAAACCCGGCCCCCGTCTCGGCGTTATTCTGAATGAGCTTCTGGAGGCGGTTCTTGACGATCCTGAACTTAACACAAAGGAAAATTTGCTTGAAATCGCCGGAAAAATGGAAAATGGGGCGTAACGGCATCCTACGCCGCCGGCAAATCCACAAAAAACGTGGTTCCCAGATTGACGCTTGAGTTAAACCAGATAGCGCCGCCGTGATCGCCGACAATACGCTCCACAATGGGAAGTCCAAGCCCCGTACCCGCTTCCTTGGTGGTAAAATACGGAGTAAAGATTTTTTCAGCGGCGTCAGGAGGAATACCTTTCCCCGTATCGGTAATGCTGATTCTCCAGAAAACAGATCCCTGTTTTTTCACCATATCGGTTCGTATCTCAATTCTTTGCACGCCGCCCGCGGCGTTTATGGCGTCAATGCTGTTGACAACAAGATTCGTAATAATCTGGGTGAGTCTGCGCTCGTCAATTTTTACTACCGCGGCGCAATCTATATTGCCGGTCTCGAATACAATGGCAGGGTAGGAAAGCCGGTAAGAAGCGACAAGCGGTTCAATCCGCTCAAATACATTGGCGTTTGACAGAGACGGATCTGTAGGACGGGAGAGGGTGCGGAATTCGCTCAACATATTTGAAAGCCCTTCGACCTCCTGTATAATGGACCGCATGGATGATTCCAGTATTTCTCCCGTTTTTTCAGGAGCGTTTTGCCAACGCCGCAACACCCGCTCCGCGGACAGTTTTATCGGAGTAAGCGGGTTTTTTATCTCATGGGCAAGCTGAACAGCCATCTGCCGCCAAATAGAAATTGTTTCCGCTTTGATAAGAGAGTTGCGCGTCTTTTCCAAATCCCGCACCATGGTATTGAAAGACCGGATTAAAATGCCAAATTCATCATTCTTCTTTGCCGTAATGCTAATGGAGAAATCTCCGTTTGCGACTTTGCGGGTCGCTTCGGTAAGGTCTACGATTGGCTTTGTAATGGTTTTTGTAAACGATATGGCGATGATCAACGTCATCAGCGCCACCGGAAGGAAGAAAACCGCATAAAAAAAGAACAAAATCTCTTTGAATTGGATGTTCAACGTTTTGAGCGCCTCGAATTTCGCCCTCTGAGTCTCAAAACCATCTATCATTGCGTCAAAACCTTCTCCCAGATCGAACGTGACGAGCCGCGCGGTTCTATTATTTGCCGCAATGAGATAACGAACAACATCAATGTCGCGGTTTTTCTGCCGCGTAACAAAACCCTGAAACCGCGCGGGCGGCGCGTCCAGCGCCTGATCCGCCTTCCCCCAGAATCGGACGCTTGTCCATTGCGCTTCATCTTCCGCGCCGCCGCCGCTCATGCCGGAAGCCGGAAGCGGCGACAACTCAAAGTCCTGAACCGCGATCAAACCATCGGGAAACGTTGTGGACTGATTGTCCAATATCCGGTCAAAGTCGGTGTTGTCCGCCACCTGTTGAGCCTTTTCAAGGCGCAAAGAATACGCATCTATGACAAACTGCTGGGCGTAATTTATGGTGGATTCCATGTCCAGCGTTCTCCAGAAACGCATGATTTCGGTGGTGGATAAGGCCGTAACCAACACAAGAGGGATTGCGGAAAAGAGCAATATAATGGTGAAATATCCAAGAAGACGCGCCTGAAACCGTCTGCCGGTTTTTCGCGTGATAAAATCTTGCGCAAGCCGGACAAGAGAGATTATCAAAAATATGAATAAAACCGCCGGTATGGTGAAGAAAACGGCAAGCATAAGCCTGTCCGTAATGCGCCCGTCCAGTAAAATACTGGCAAAAAACCTTTCTGATAAAAGAATTGTTAATATGCAAAGGAGAATGTAGATAAAAACAAGCCCCCATATGCCGATTACGGGAACCGAGGTTTCATTCTCCTTCAAGGAATTTCGATTCAAATAACCTCACCACTTTTTCCAATGCCTGAACTTCATCCTCGCCTTCCGCGATGATCTTCAAGTTGGTTCCGTACGCCGCGCCAAGAGTAAGCACCCCCATAATAGATTTCGCGTTTATTCTATCGTTGTTTTTTTCAAAATAAACGTTGGACTTGAAATCTTTAATGGACTGAACAATCATGGCTGACGGGCGGGCGTGGATCCCCGCGCGGTTTGTAACGGTTATTGTTTTCTCAATCATATAATATCCTCCCCGAAATAAACAAATTGATCGGAATAGCTCATTTCCTGCCATTTCATAATATTCTGAGTAAATTTTTTACCCGCATCATAGCCCATTCTTCTCAGCCGTTCATTCATGGCGGCGGTCTCAACAATAACCGGCACGTTCCTGCCGGGTTTGACGGCAACTTCTATTTTCGGTACGCTGACGCCCAAAAACTCCATATATTTTCGCTCAATACCCAGCCGGTCATAGGTTTTATCCGGTTTTTCTTCTTCCAGTTCTATGACAAGCTGCACCTGTTTCTGATCCCGCACGGATCCTATACCGAACAAATGCGTGATATTGATGATACCGAGTCCGCGTATCTCCATATGGTGCCCGATGATCTTATTTGCGCCCGCGCCAAGCAGAATATTGCCGTTGATGCACTGAACGTCAACCATATCATCGGCGACGAGCCGGTGCCCGTGCTTGATAAGCTCCAGCGCGGCCTCGCTCTTTCCCACGCCCGATTCGCCTATGATAAGCACGCCAAGCCCGTACACCTCCATCAACACACCGTGAATGCCCTTGCGCGGCGAGAATATGTTTGACAATATGCGGATGAGGCGCGCGACAAATTCGGCGGTAGTCAGGTCCGTCTGTAAAATAGGGCAATGGGCTTCTTCAGCCTTTACCATAAAATCGCGGTTTGGGATTAATTGATGGGTGAATACACAGCAGGGAATTGAATATGAAAAGAATTGCCGAATGGTCCCGCTTTGTTCTTCCTGAAGCAGTTTTTCCAGATAGGCGTATTCCCCGCGCCCGAATACCTGTATGCGCTGATACGCGAACGATTCGAAAAAGCCGGATAAAGCAAGCCCGGGACGATTCAGATCGGGGTTGACTATTTCCCTGCCCAGCCCCTTCCTGTCCCCAATGCTGGTAAGATTTAACGAGTTATGTTCTTTGAAGTCAAGGTTTATAAGGTCAAGCACGGTAAATTGCAATTTTGCCATGCCGTACAGTATATAGTAAAGGAAAAAATATTTCAAGAAAGAAGTTTTTCCAATCATTCTTCAAAGAACAATATGCTATGCTCAGGGACTGTTCCATCTGTATAAAAACAAGTGGGGGCGGGTTAGAATAGATATAGTGTACGCTTCCACAGTCAGATTTTTACATGCGATTTCGCCTCCCTTTGCGCAGATTTAACGGGAGACATTGCGGCGGCTTGGCAGTCAACCGGTAACCGCACCTCTATCCCCCATGCGGAAACGGCAACGCCGCAGCACGGACGGCGCGGCACGGATGCCGCGGTATCCAATGCTTGCGTTCCGCAGGAACGCAAGGGTGGAGTTTTTGCTACGCAAAAACTCCTTACCTGAAAATCCGCCGTCCATGGCGGATTTTCAGGAGACCACCACGTGCCGCACTTCCCCCGGCTGGCCCAGACGGCCCTTGCCGTTCTGCCAGTAGGCCTCGCAGGACAGGTACATCCGCTCCGCGTCCGGGGGCAGGTTCAGAACGAAGGGCGAGCGCGTCATAAGAACAGACTGCGTAAGGAGCGCGCGGTCGGTGATGCGCTCCGGCTCGTAGGCGTAGCGCAAGAGGCACCCGTTGTAGCCCCCCGGAATGGCGCGGCTGTCCGGCGTCTTCTCATCGTGGAAGCGTAGTTCCACCCGGCAGGCCCCCAGCGGCGTGAGTTCCGCGATAACCGGCGTCGTCTGCGGGTCGGGATGGCTCGTGTGCGTGGGATCGCCTTTGCGCACCCCCAGCCGGGCCTTGGCCGCATCGTCCATCTTCTTGTTGTAGCGGACGGAGGAATTGGCGAAGTCCCGCATCGCCCGCTTCGCCCCGTCCAGCGCCTCGTCCTTCAACAACCGCTTCGCCGCCGATTTGTCCTCCATGTAGGCCGCCCGCTTCGATAGGAAGCCGTCAATCGCGCCCGCCGCGGCCGCGCACTCCCCCGCGTCCCAGCCGTAAGCCGTCCGCTTCGCGGTATCGGAAAGGTCCTCCTTCCAAATCACCGCGAGATCCGCCAAATCCTGCTCCCGAGTGGGGAGCCAATAGCTATGAGCCATATAAACCTCCCGTCCGCCGTCCCTCCGGCGGCCGTTTCACCAAAGATACCTGCCATTATACTACAAAGCGTCACGATGTTACAACCGGTTATAAGAATATCATGTCCGGTTATAACGGCGTTATGTCCAGTTATAAAAATGTTATGTCCGGTTATAAAGACTTTGTGTCTGGTTATAAAAATGTTACAACCGGTTATAAAGACTTTGTGTCCAGTTACAACGGTCTCGTGTCCGGTTATAAGGACCTTACAGTCAACTGCGCTATTCATTTTTTACTAGGGCGAGTTCAAACTAAAGGAAAGAGAGGAAAAAGCGGATAAAGAAAGTATGGAGCTTACCGAAGAACAATATGAAGAGATAGAGCGATTGCCGCCGAAACGGCGCGGGCATGTCAAGATAGACAATCGAACGCCGCCCAACGCGCCCGTCTATCGGCGTGAAAACGGGTGTAAGCGGCGGGGTTTGCCGCAAAGATTTGGAAATCGGCGCGTAATCTGGATTGAATCGGCGGGCGGAACAAGGAGTGTCGGAACGGGCGTACAAGGCGATGGGAGCGGAAAGAGGGCCCGCATCGGACGGGGTATGCGCGCTCGCGATTCAAGGATGGTCAAAGTTCATCCGGACGCGCGTGGAGCGGGAAAAAACGGCGGACGGGGGAGCGGACGGGGGATAGGGAAGAGCCGGGGAGGACGGGACACGAAGATACACGCGGTAACGGCGGGGGATAGAAGATTAGTCGACTTCAGGCTTCAGACTGTCGGGAGGCGATGTGCCGGACGCGGCGGAAGGACGGGCGCTTCCGGAAACCGTCGAAACACGGGAGTATAGGGTTACTTTGTTGACGGATAGGGCGTATGAAGACGGACGGACACGGGTTACGGCAGGGGGAGTCGGGGTATAAACCGGTGGTACCGGCGAAACGGAACCGGGTTCAACCGTGGAACTATGACAAGGAACTCTATAAACGGCGGAACGAGATAGAGCGGTTTTTCCGGCGGCTCAAGGGATTTCGAGGGATATGGAGGTATCAGAAATTTTGAGAAAATAGCCAATTTCATATTTAGAAGGGAACGCGTTCATTGCCAAAAATAATGGCGAATTGGTTAAGCGCCGTACCCCAATCGCGTATCGGCATAGTCCGTTTCTCTGGCGCATTCTGAATTGCTAAATATAATATCTTGAATATAGCATCATCATTCGGAAATGTCGGACGGTTTTTTGTCACTTTTCGCAGCCGGTAATTTAAAGACGCAATCGCGTTAGTCGTATAAATTGCCCTGCGGGTTTCTGGCGGGTATTTAAAAAAGTCGCTCGGGCCGTCCCGACGGGT
>JAITAW010000030.1 GCA_031283905.1 Treponema sp.
GTATGGGAAGACATGATGTACGCCTCCCTGAACGATGCGTGGAGCGGCGCGCGTTCCGTAGCCGATGTGTGCAAAGATATTGCCGTCCGCATGAATGAAATGCTGGTAAAAGAATAGGATATGTTTATGATGTTGGGGCCAACCCCCCCCCCCCCCCCCGCTCTGCGGAGAGAAATTCAGTGCTGCGCGGCGATTTCTTCCCATTCTTTCGTCTTTACTTCAATCCGGTATGCAACGTCCGCAAGTTTCGACTGTATTGCCCGCGCTTTCTCTCCATTGCTGTACACTTCAGGTTTGCCAAGCTCGCTCTCAAGCCGCCGTTTCTCATCTTCAAGGCTCTCGATAACCGAGAGGGACTCTTCCTCAAGCCGCCGCCGCCGCCGCAAAGCCGCTTGCCGTTGTTTGTCCTCCTCCCGTCTCGCCTTTGCCGTTTGTTGCGGCTCTCCTTCGCCTTCCGCCGGTTTGCGAGGAGACCGGCGATCAACCTCCGGCGCCTCTTCCGCGATTTTCTCCAAATAATACCCATAGTTCCCATAAAAGAGCCGAACGCCGCCATTCGCCATTTCCAGCGTCTTGGTGGACAGCCCTTCCATAAAACCGCGATCATGGGAGACAAAGATGACGGCGCCGGTGTAAGACGCAAGAACATCCATCAGGATGTCTTTTGATTGGAGATCAAGATGATTGGTCGGCTCATCAAGAATGAGGAGATTCATGGGCTTTAAAAGCATCTTGAGTAGGGCGAGCCGGCTTTTTTCACCGCCCGAGAGTACGGAGACGCTTTTGTAAACATCGTCTCCCCGGAAGAGGAACCCGCCGAGCATGTCGCGCACCTTGGGAACAAGCGGCGTTGGAGCTTCTGCTTCCATGTATTCCAGAACGGAAACAGGCGCGTTAAAACGCTCCGCCGCGTCCTGTGAAAAGTAACCGGCGGCTATGCCGGTACCGTATTGTACACGTCCTTCAAAATCAGGGTCTACGCCGGCGAGTATGCGCAGAAGTGTTGACTTGCCCGCGCCGTTCCGTCCGATGACAACGAGTTTTTCTCCGTTGCCGATGGTAAGATCGAGATTTGAAAAGATACGGCGGTTTCCGTATCTTTTGCCGAGACCCGTAAGGGCAACCGCCACCTTCCCCGCGTGAGGCGGGTCCGGAAAGCGGATGCGAATGTTCTTGAGCGATTCGGGAATTTCGATCCGCTCCATTTTTTCGAGTTTTTTGACGCGCTCCTGAACCATAGCGGCTTTGCTCGCTTTGTACCTGAATCTGCGGATAAGCTCTTCCGACTTGGCGATTTCTTCCTGCTGTTCAGCGTAGCGTTTCAAAAGACTCTCAAGCTCAACCGTGCGCACGGTTTCATAAGCCGTATAATTTCCTGCATAGCGTTTAAGGCGTCCCTGAAAAAGCTCATACACCTCGTTTATCGTAACATCCAAAAAGTAGCGGTCATGTGACACAATAAGATAGCCGCCAGCAAATGATTGCAACCACGATTCAAGCCAGAACCGGGCTTCTATATCAAGATAATTGGTCGGCTCATCAAGAAGCAAAATATCCGGTGATTCGAGCAGCACTTTGGCAAGCGCAATACGCATTTGCCAGCCGCCGGAGAATTCCTCCACAGAACGCCCTATGTCATCCGGTGAGAAACCAAGCCCTTCAAGCGTTGCGGTTATCCGCTGTTCCCGTTCATAGTAGCCGGAACGCTCAACCTCCTCCCCCAGCCTGCGGTGCTCTTCGAGCAGGATCGCCGTTTTCGTCTTGTCTTGAACGGTTTCGCTCTTTTCCAACTCCCCGCCTATGTCTTCCATACGGGACTGCAGATCAAGAACCGCCTTATATGCGGCTTCCATTTCCTCGCGGAGCGTTCTTCCGCGATGTACAATGCCCGATTGGGGAAGGTACGACACGCAGCAGCCTTTTTGGACAGCCCTGTCGCCCGAATCCGGCGCAATTTCACCCGCAATCACCTTCATCAACGTTGATTTTCCCGCGCCG
This sequence comes from Treponema sp., assembly GCA_031283905.1. Classification (GTDB taxonomy): domain Bacteria; phylum Spirochaetota; class Spirochaetia; order Treponematales; family Breznakiellaceae; genus JAIRKH01. Next base: position 1,999 of record JAITAW010000030.1, read on the forward strand.
TTTGCGCCCGCGAGTGCGGCGCGAGTGCCGGATGCGAGATTGAGGCTTACATCTGTAAGAATATCCCTGTCCGCGAACGCGAGGGAAATTTTGGAAAACTGTACAAACGCCATAGTAATTAGAATAAACGCTTCATTCTTCTATAAATGAGAACTTAGTTAGCCGCATCGGGCGAGGGTTTTTCACCCTTGGAAAAGTAAGCAATGATCGGCGATGTAGCTCTCCGGACAACGGTTACCCCGTCAATGCAAGTTTTCGGGACATATTCAATGCGCAATCCCTGATTCTCAAAATTGTACAGGAAATCAACCTCCGCGTCTTTTGCTCCATTGAATTGAAGGGTAAACGCCCCTACATATCTGTTTTTTAGCGAGGAATCCAGGTAAAGCCTCATGGCGACCTTTCCGGTACCTTGAACGGAAGCGGGAATAACATGAGGCGTAAGCAAATCAAACCCTGACCATGAAAAGGAGCCATTCCGGTTCAGCGTCAGGGAGCCGTAACCCACGCTGCTGAAAAGAGGCCCCTGGTTATAAATTCTCATAAAGAGACCGCTCCGCAACGATTTTTCCTGAAGGATAATGGCATCAAGATCCGTGGGAAGCGTAACAAAAAGAAAGGTCCGTAATGCGCCGCCGTTTTCTGTGTATTGCACCGCCAGCAGATTGTCCGAGCGGAGCTGCATTTGTAAAGAAGCGCCGTCAAAACGCCACGCCCGTGCGCCATGCGGCTGGATGCCGGTGTAGGAAAATATTTTATCTATGATTTTATCGTTTTCCAGGTCTTTTAAGAAAAGGCGGGCTTTCCCGGAATCCTGCCCCGGATAAAACCCCCAATGCTGGCTGAGCATATCCAGATCTATGGTATTGCTGGCAAGCATCGCGCCGTACGATTCGGGCAGCCATGTCTTGGCAAGCGTTGCAGTCAGATCTGCATCCTCGCCCTGTTCTTCCGTACTATGCTGTACAATATCTAGCGCCCCGCCGGAATACTCGAAAAGCCGCAGACGGTACGAAAAACAGTATCCGGTGGTTCCATCCTGCGTAAGCGTTTGATACCAGTCGCCCGGAAGCGGTTCGCCCGTAGAACTTATGGCGGGCGTTCCCTCTGTTTTAGCCAATAGTTTGACGACTTCTCCCAGTCTAAGCCGGTATACGCGGCGGGCGTTATTATCGGGTCTGTCTCGTAAAGGAAGCCCGTCCTGCAACGCTTCTCCATACATAACGGCAAGCTGAGCGAATTCCTCCGCCCGTTTCAGAGCCGCTGTTTTTGTGCCGAACAACTCCATCTGCTTGAACGGAATTTCAAATTTATCCGGCGCATCGGGCGCTTCGCCCGTGCGATACTCTTCGGGGATGCCCGCAACCCAGGCCTGATTGATATTCGATTTTATGTACACAGGCAGCACGGTTCCGGATGGAATGGCCGGATTATCAGACGACCATAACAGGACGCCCCATCCCGCGAGTTTGGTACAGGATGAAAAAAAAACGCACAACACGCACAGCACGGCCAACGGCATATAAAAACGCGATGTATTCAAACTCATGGAATTATTATACTCAAACAAGAACAGAAACACAAGCGGCAAACGAAACGCCGGTATTTTTACTATGCCGGCAGCGTAATACGCGGATAAAGATGCCGGAAGGAGGCTATTATTCGCGGCGGGGGGCTCATAGCGCACCCTGAGGCGGCGACCTGACGGGCGCTCCTGAAAGAGCCGTTCTAAAATGGCCGCCCGTTAGAACGGGGAGATTCATTACCGAATCTTTATGGCGGCTTCTATACCCGGTTTCTTTCCGCCTGTTGCTGGTTTTAATGAACCTCCCCGCGAATAAAAGCTTTTCCCAAAACGGTTTTGGGAAAAGCCCAATATTGTAAAGATTTTTAAGACGCGCCGTGTGGGGATCGCTCATAGGCGCTGTTGGCAAAGACGGATGGTAATGGGGATTTTCAGGCGGACGGGTACCCCCCCCCCCCCCCAATAGCTCGCCTCAATACCGGACAACACCGGCTTCCTGAACTTCTTTTTGCGTATTGAGTAGAGCCGCTCTTCTCTCCCCTGTCCTTTTATTCCCCTTTGCCAGCGGAAAAGATACAAGCAAGTTTGTCATAACGGGCGCAAATCCCTCGGAATGACTTGGGCCGCCGGAAAACCGCCCCGCCTCATTCCGTCTTTTATAGAGTTCCGTGCGAAACGTTGCTTCGCCGTCATACTTCCACTCTTTAAGTGTGAACACGCTCTAGCATTACCACATTCTAACGTAGCCTAACATACCATCCATAATTTCGGGGGAAGTCCTTCAGGCTCTGAAGACTGCTAAGGTTTAAGCTCTCTCTTAGTTTTTCTCCGCTGCCGGTACGTCATGCGCCCAGTATGCTAATCGCATCCTTTATGCTTTTTTCATAGGCTTGCATACCGTATTTGTCAACATCGGCTTTGTTCTTTTCTTCATGGGTAAGACACCCTGCTCCTCCAATACACCCGTTTACACAAGCCATGCCTTCAATAAAATTATTGGGAAGTATGTTTCTACT
>JAITAW010000049.1 GCA_031283905.1 Treponema sp.
CCGGGCCCGGCGCCCCCGCGGGGGGGCGGGCGGGCCCGGCCCCCCCCCCCCCCCCCGCGAATGGAGACAAAATGTGTTGAAGAACCGAGGGTACAACCCGTGATACAACGTGGAAACAAAGTTTCCAACGGGTGCGGGGAGAACTATGCAGTGAGATATATGGGATGCGGCCGCTTCCTGATGAAGGGTAGCGGAAAGCCCGGGTGTAGATTGGGAGGCGGGAGGCGTTTTTCGAGGCTTACGGTTTTCATTTCGGCAATTTTCGCATAAAAACCGGGAATACTTCATGGTTTTCCTCTTTGCTGACGAACCGCATTGCCGCTTTGTGCGCTTCCTATCCTATTGCCATAATCGATAAAATAGTAGATAATAACCCATGTTTCAATCCTTAAAAACAACGAAGATCGCTGTAATGGTTCTCGCCCTATTCGCGGGAGCGTCTGCTTTGTGTACGCAACGGGTGCTTTTTGCGCAAGACAGCTTTGACGCAAGCTGGCAAAACGATAGGTTGACCGACAGGTTTACCATAAAAATAGCCGTTTTAGGACCGGGAGACGAAGTTTTTTTTTGGTGGGGACATCTTGCACTCATCATAGAAGATGGCGTTACGGGCGCCCAGACATTCTACGATTGGGGTGTTTTTTCCTTTGAAAGCGAAAATTTCTTCAAAAATTTCGCTTTTGGCAGGCTTATCTATTTGTGCGTGGCATCTCCCGCCAAACGTAGCTTTGACCGGTATATCCAAACCAACCGCGATATAGTAGTGTACACGCTCAACCTTCCGCCTGAAACAAAAGAAGAAGTGCGGCGGTTTGTGGAAAACAATATTCGTCCTGAAAACCGCAGCTATTACTACCATAACTTCAGAGACAACTGTGCCACCCGCATTCGGGATATTCTTGACATGGCGGTGGACGGGCAATTCAAGGCGGCGTTTGGCGATGCGCCCGGACGGTATACGGTGCGCCAGCATGTCAGACGGCACACCTGGTTCTCGCCGTTTTTCGACTGGTTCCTCAATGTTCTCATGGGACAGGATATAGACGTTCCACTTACCGTATGGCAGGAGATGTTTCTGCCTGCCGAAGTGGGGCGCCGCATCGCCGATTTCACCTATGTTGACAACGACGGGTCCGCGCGAAAGCTGGTATCTTCCGTTGAGACGCTTAATAAAGCCGTCAATCGTCCGCCGGTTCTGGACAAACCGCGCAGGCAGTGGATCCGTGAACTCGTTCTGGGTGTTTTTATCGCTCTTTTACTCGTTTTTTTCGATATGCTACAAAAGACCAAGCCTCGGCTGAGTCGCTATTTATGGAGTTTGAGTCAAAGCGTCTTGGGGATGTTCTTCGGCGTTGTAGGACTTATTCTTTTTTTTATGACATTTTTTACCAACCACGATTATACCTATCACAACGCAAACATCATCTATATGAATCCGCTCTGGTTCATAGCCGCAGTGTCGGGCGTCATCTACGCTTTTACCTCGTCCCCAAAAAAACGCTATATAACATTGCATATCCTCCGCGCCTTTTGGACATATGTATTTTTAGGCGTCCTCCTCACCATGGTCATAAAGCTGTTTCCTGGCTTTTACCAGCAGAATCAGGTTACGCAAGCCTTGGTATCGCCCTTTGCGTTTGTATTGAGTTTTGCGGGCGACTGGATTAAGCTGGCGTTTAAGCGCCAGCCGCTTGTTCCGTCCAACGCCGCTTGATCGCGAATCGGGGACCCCAGATAAGAAAAGCCGTTCAATGAACGGTTTTTGACTCACAAAAGCTAAAACTCCGTGGAGAGGAACATTGCGAACAGGGAAAAAATTCAACATAGAAATAGAAGCCGAATTTGTGAGACTCGATTTCCATGTGTCGAAACAGGCGGCGGGAACATCCAATGAACGGTTTTCATTCGGTTTCAGGCTTTCTAAAGCAAATTCCTGAAGGATTTGAAGAAAAGGCTTGCATATTCTTTTGAAATTATATAAAATAAGGTGGGTTCAAAACCATAGAAACAGCCCTGCGTAAGAACAGGCGCAGTCAAAAGAAGGGGTAACGGTATGACGCGGACAGCGGATTATTGTTCTCTATGTGCGGCGGCATACCCCACACGCATAAGCTAACCTCTTATTTTTTACCAGAGCGGATTTTTTACCTCGGCGAGACGTTTTTCCACTACAGCGGGAAAGACTCCCGCTATGGCGGGCGGCGTTTCGGATCAAATGCGGCTGACCATCGCAACTAGCGAAGAGGATTTCAAATGCCTTATGTTCCGCCAAAAACGCCGATTTCGCGGCGTGGACAATCTTATACGCAGGCTCATCTAACGGAGTTTAACATTCAGGCCGAGTCTTTCAAGCCCGTTAATGAATCAATACATGGAAAATGTTATAATAATAAAATTACCTATAAAATTCGTCCGTAATTTACCGAGGAGGGATATATTATAAAACCGTAATAGACTTTGTATCAACATCAGATAATTATCGTAAATTAATTACAAACAAGAGTAGTCTAAAATTGTATAGAAATTTATGAGTCTTCATCAGGATGTGTGAGCCATATTCAGTCTTCCCGGCAAAGTCAAATTTACGCCTGAACATCGAAGCATTACCAGCGTACGCATGTTTTCAATATTTCTGAAGCCATATGCCATGCGGATGCTGACTTTGATTTTATTGTTTATCGCTTCTATACGGGCGTTGGATAAACCAAACGTAACAGAAGACACTACCGCCTCAAAGTGTCTTTTTATCTTTTCCCGCGGTTCAACAAATTGGGGAATCCGGCAGCGTTGCGCCCGCGCCGGCCGTTCTTCCGGTTCCTCTTTTGCTTTGGCAAACGGATGCCGGAAAACTAGCCGCAGTTTTTCTTTAAGCACATATCCGCGGAATAAT
>JAITAW010000070.1 GCA_031283905.1 Treponema sp.
TTTAAGATTAAGAAGGCCGTCAGCGTAAAGAATCCGGTGGTTGCCGTTGTTCAGTACCTTGAGGAAACCGAATATGAAACGCCGGAAGTAAAAGCGCTTACGCGGGCGCTTCTTTCTGAAATGAAGCAAATTTCCGAAAATAACCCGCTTTTTTCCGAAGAGATGCGACTTAACATGATAAACATCGATCAGCCGGGGAAAATAGCGGATTTTATCGCCAGCATCCTCAACATCGAAAAGGCGGATCAGCAGAAGGTGCTTGAGCAGATCAATGTACGCAAGCGCATGGAACAAGTACTGATGTTCATCAAAAAAGAACAGGAGCTTTTCCGCATACAGAAACGCATAACGAACGAAATCAACGACAGACTCAACAAGTCCCAGCGCGAGTATTTTTTGAGGGAAGAATTAAAAGCGATCAAGACGGAACTGGGTATGGCCGCGGACGCGAAGACGTCGGATTATCAACGGTTTAAGGAAAAGTTTGACGCATTCCATTTTGAAGGCGAAATAAAAGAATCGGTCGAACAGGAGCTTGAAAAATTCGCCGTCATGGAAGCGCAGTCGCCTGAATACGTGGTGTCCAGAAACTATCTCGACATGATAGCCAGCCTTCCGTGGGAAGACCCCGCGCCCGAGCGGATCGATCTCGCCTATGCGCGAAAGACGCTCGAAAACGATCACTACGGGCTTAAAGACGTGAAAAATCGCATTATCGAGTACCTTGCGGTGAGGAAGCTGAGAAACAGCCGCGCGAATATCCGGCGGGATGCGCGGCAGACGAACGGGACCGCGGTGAACAACCATGAAGACAGAACGCCGCCAGGCTCGATCATCTGCCTGGCGGGTCCGCCTGGCGTTGGAAAGACCTCGGTGGGCAGGTCTGTTGCCCGCGCTCTCAACAAGAAATTTTTTAGATTTTCCGTGGGCGGTATGAGGGACGAGGCTGAAATCAAAGGACACCGGCGCACCTATATCGGCGCTATGCCCGGCAAGATCATTCAGGGGATAAAAATCACCAAAACGAGAGATCCCGTGTTTATGATTGACGAGATCGACAAAATGGCGGTGAGTTATCACGGCGATCCGGCGAGCGCCCTCCTTGAGGCGCTCGATCCCGAACAAAACAACAGCTTCCGCGATCATTACCTTGATTTGCCTTTTGACATTTCCCGCATATTTTTCATTGTTACGGCGAATACGCTGGATACCATTCCTCCGGCATTGCTTGACCGCATGGAGGTCATTGAACTGCCGGGCTATATCAGCGCTGAAAAACTGGAGATAGCAAAGCATTATCTGGTACCGAAAAGCCTTGAAAAAAACGGGCTGCAGAGGCGTCAGGTGAAGTACTCCAAAGACTCATTGCTGCACATCGCGAATTGTTATGCCAGAGAAGCGGGCGTACGGAATTTTGAGAAAAATTTAGATAAGATACATAGAAAGCTGGCGAAGGAAATCGTAGAAGTCGAAGAAGAACGGGGATGGGACGGAGAGTCCGCGGAGCATGGGAAAGAGGGCGGCGAAGCGCCGGCAGGCGGCGCGAGCAACGCGAGCGGCGCAAAAAAGAAAGCTTCCGTAACCGCTCCCGCCAACGCTCAATTTTCCCCGTCCGTTTTTACCGTAGATAAACCCCTCATTGAAAAATACCTTGGAAAACCCCTGTTTCCCGAAGGCGAGATTAAGAAGGCGAATAGGCCCGGCATGTCGGTTGGGCTTGCGTGGACGAGCATGGGCGGCGACACGCTGGTGATTGAGGCGATCTCGGTGAAGGCGAAGGGCGGATTTACCCTTACCGGCAACATGGGCGACACCATGAAGGAATCAGCGGCCATCGCCCTGACCGTAGCCCAGAAAATCGGCATTGAACAGTACGGAGTCAACGCCTCATGGTTTGAGGAAAACCGCATCCATCTGCACATTCCCGCCGGAGCAACGCCGAAAGACGGACCGTCCGCGGGCGTTACTATGGCGGTTGCGCTCTGCTCGCTCTTCTGCAACCGCGTCATCACGGACAAACTCGTTATGACCGGTGAATTAAGCCTCACCGGGCGGGTGCTTCCCATAGGCGGTCTGAAAGAGAAAACCATCGCCGCCGCGCGCAACAAGGCGCGGTACGTCATTATCCCCAAACAGAATGTACGCGATCTCGATGACATTCCCGGCATCGTGAAGAAAGGGCTTGAGTTTTATCCGGTTGAGTTTTTTGAAGAGGCGCTGCGTCTGGCGCTGCCGTAACGCAGGCGGGCATTCTATTCCGGGCTTGCGGTTGTTGATGCGCTGAAAAAACACCTGCCGCCATATTATTTGGCTTGGCTCGGATAAGGGCGTGGATGCGTCCATTGCCAAAAGGCGGCGATGGCAGAGTACTTTTCGGCGTTCCTTCTGGCACATGAGGCGGTATGCATCCCTTCAAAATGTTTTGGATATTTTCAAATCTATCATAGACAGATAGACCGGATCGCATTTCTCTATTTTTTATTCGCAGTGAGGTTTAATACCCCGCCGCAAACTCGTTTGCGCGCTCTGCGGCGGGGAGGTTCATCGAGAACGTATAATCGACATTACCGGCTTTGAGTACTTCGATATTTCCATGAAGGCAAAGCTAAAGCCGTTGTCGGTCCCCGCAAGGGCGCAGATCTCCACGGGATCAACGATCTCAAAGGGAACCATCCCGCCATGCCGAACGCCGTAGGCAATAAGCAGCATCCGCCGCAACAGGCTCTCCCCGCCGATGCGGGTGGCGTTTTCCCGGCATTTCTTTAGAATTACCGCGATATTGTCCTGCCCGGCAATGTACCGTGTTTCTCGGGCGATAAACAGCACCTTTGGCTTCTGGAGAAAGCCGTCATCCGCGAAATAACTGTCCCCCGGACAGGGTTTGCCCGCCATACCACCGTACTCTTGGCGGTTTCCCGTTTCCAGTCCTCCAGCAGGGCGGTAAGTCGTGAGCGTTGAGGCCGATCGTCCAGGGGAAAGGCGGTTCAGGGTTGTCGCCATGCGCCGAGTTGAAACGTCCAACACACTATCTCCGCCATACCGGCATACCAAGCGCGTTAGTAAAAATTATACTTTTTATCACTCCCAGCAATATCCCGTACGCCGCCGCCCAAAGAACGGTACCGAATAGTAACCCTTGTAAGGCGAAACTTTTAAGCAGGCAGGGCAGGGAAAAAGCTATTATTTCAAAGTTTGGCTTTACTACGGTAATCAGGAACCGCAGACCGTTAAAAATGGTCCGAGCCAAAAGCGCCAGGCTGAGGATTAACAGAATAAGCAGCGCCTGATTTTGAAGGTAACCGGTAAGCGCCGCGCACAAAACAGTCAATACCAGCGTCAGGGAATTAAGCGTCGCCGGTTTTTGCGGCACAGTTCCACAAGGTATGTTTTGGAGTAGGATTACCCGGCTTTGGAGGCAATGTCCAAGGCGGTATCGGTTATGGAGCGGAGAAACGGCGCGGCGCTTATGGCGTCCTCCCCCGGCAAATTGTCCGCTTAATTAGCATAGTACATTCTTTTTGCAGGCGTATCATCCAGCCCATATCAAATTCATCCCGAATTTCAATAGGCAGCCCGATCCGTTTCCTTGAATCTTTTCCAATCCATTGTACGGCGGCGACGGTAAGGTAAGGCAGCAGATCCCGCAGGTTATCGCTTCCACAGGACGTGGAAACTTCCACCCGCCAGACCTCTTCCCCGTTGCCACGCGCCGCTATGGTTAAGCCGCATACATAATGGACAGCCAATTTCGTATGTATCAAAAAGCCGATTTCTCTTGTTTCCTGCCGCGTCAGGCTTGTTACGCCGTAATCTACGATAATCTCAAAAGCCGGAGCGTTTTCGTTTGCGGCGTAACCATTGGCGGCCAGAACCTTTTCAATATTTTGCGCCGCTTCCCTGAACAGCAGCCGGTTGCCGTCGGCATTTGTCAACGGCTTTAAAACATAGGTTTTCTGATAACCGGCATCGGAACCAAAGGATTGCAAAGCAATGTAAAGATTACGGGTTTTCATAATGGCGGCTCCTTATTAAGAACTCAAATTAATTATTTGACTAATTATAGCGTCCGCTTCTGTAACCTGTTCTTCAAACCGCTTTTTCGCAGCTGTAGTCTGAGCCAATTTTTTCCTCCGCGTCTTTCTTGTTTTTTTCACGATTTGCAAAATCTGCCTGAGCGTCTTCTATTTGTTTCTGAATAATATTGACTAAATCAGTTTCAAAAAGTTTGCGGAAGGAATTTACGAATTCTTCAACTCGGCTGTTAAGCGGTTCAAGAGATGATTTTAACGCATCAATTGAAGGTAATGCTTTTTCAACATTAACGATAGCATCTTCTTTTGTTTTTGTAGACCAAGCCAGTTTTTTGAAAATATTTGTTGCGTCTAAAACCCAAAAACCAGCGCCTAAAAGCGCAGTACCAACAATTTTCGAAAAGACTCCATTAAACATCCATTTAGTATTAACGAGATATTTAGAATCTACAAACATATCGTCCATTGAGAGTTCGTTAAATTTTTCTAACTCTCTGTTACAAGCAATGATATAATCATCTGACTTTTCATCATCTCCATCGGAAAACCGCGTGATAATTTCCTCTAAGTCAGAGAAGGTTTCGTCTTTTTTTGTCTTTAACTCTGTTTTTATAGCACGGTATAGATGTTCATATTCATCCTTAAAGCTCTGTACCGCGTCCTGTAACTGAGCGTCAACCCTGGGTTTTGCCGCTTCACCTGTTTCTGCCGAATTAATACTTTGTTTTATCGTGAAAATTACACTATTTCGTTTTTTTTCAAAGCTGCGTCCGGCGTCTCTGATTTTACGGTTTACAAATTCCTGCAAGTCATTATCCAGTTTCGCAATATTCCGGTTGATTTTCCGCTTTACTCGCTCACAATCGTGTTGTTTCTCTTACAATTCTTCAGGGTTAAGAGAAAGCATTTTTATCTTTTCCGTAAGTTCTTGTATTGTCTTGTCCAGATCAAGGCGCTTTTTGTTTATCGTTGCCTTGATCTCATTAATCGATTTCGTAACAAATATCTCTATTTTCTCTTTTTTAAGAAGATTATCTATTTCACTTTCACTCTTTAGGTTATGCAGAAGGCTTTTTTTAAGGTATTACGCAATTGACCCATCGGTTTCTGCCTCCATATATGAAAATAACCGGTGAAACATCGGATGTTCCCGCCGGTTAAACGGTATATCACGAATAAGAAAGCGGGGCTATGCCCTGTGAGCAATTCCGGCGGACGCCGCGCTTGTGGGCGGAAAACCTCTTCCCTAAACCAGCCTTTTCTACTATACTTATCCTACATTAATTGCAATTTGCAAAGGAGCGAGTTATGGAAGTATTGAAGAAAAATCCCGCATGGAAAGGACGGAAGGGTCCCGTTATCCTCGTGATCATGGACGGCGTGGGATACGGCAAATATAAGGAAGGCGACGCGGTTGCGGACGCCAAAATGGATCATCTGAACGCGGTAAAGGCGAAGGCGCCAAACACCCGCTTAAAGGCGCACGGAAAAGCCGTGGGGCTTCCTTCGGACGATGATATGGGCAACAGTGAAGTCGGGCATAACGCTATGGGTTGCGGGCGCGTCTTCAACCAAGGCGCGGCATTGGTGTCCGCTTCCATACAGACCGGCGCCATGTTTCAAGGAAAAGCGTGGAAAGAAATTACCGCCGCCGCGCGGCCGGGCGGCAGCGGCGCTCAAAGGATACCCGCGCTTCATTTTATCGGGCTTTTTTCTGACGGCAATGTACACAGCCACCTCGATCACCTCAAGGCTATGATCGTGCAGGCGAAAAAAGACGGCGTTAAAAAAGCGCGGGTTCACGCACTTTTTGACGGACGCGATGTAGGTGAAACGAGCGCTCTTGACTATATTGATCCGTTTGAAGCGTTCTTGAAAGAGGTGAGCGCCGATGGATTTGACGCGAAAATCGCTTCCGGCGGCGGACGCATGTGGATCACGATGGATAGGTACGGCGCGGATTGGAATATGGTTCGCCGCGGCTGGGAAACCCATGTTCACGGCGCGGCGCGTCAGTTCAGGAGCGCGAGGGAGGCTGT
>JAITAW010000082.1 GCA_031283905.1 Treponema sp.
TGTACAAAACAACAAATTAACACGGTATTTTTTGTTAACAGAAATACCGTTATGTTTCCGTTTACCCCCCCCCCCCCCCCCGTATGATATAGATGTTGTTGCGCTAAAACCCGCGCCGTATGGACATCCTCTCCGTCATAAACACGGCGGGGGTGAAACCACAGCATTTTTAGGTAAATTCCCCGTCAATTTAGGTACATTCTCATGGGATACCGTTCAAGGCGGGATAATCATGTCCTCACGTATGAGCTCGCGGCAAGCGGGTAGGCGTTGTGGCCGTGAAAGAAGGAGGTGATGGCCGGAAACGTACAGGGGGGCCCGCGGCTTTTGGCCGGGTATGAGGATATGGGTACGCGCATTGATGCGTACGGTTTGTAACGATTGTTACAAAAGCCCATCAGGACATGGTTTCCTGATGAACATCTGCTATTGTAAAGGAGTTATGTCATGAAAAGATTTTTTACGGTTTTGGTTTTATCCTGTGTAGCCGCGGCGGCATTCGCCCAGCAGCGAGCGCCGCTTGACGCTGCGCTCGGCAACGCCGTGTCTTTGACCCAAAGGCTGCCGCGAAACGCCAGCATCCTGGCCCTCAAACTGGGTGCGCCGTCCGAGGCTTTGTCGGACTATGCCTCGGATATTTTTACGGCCCGGCTGCTTGCGTCAAGGGCTTTTACCCTAAAAAACCGTCTCATTTTCTCCTCCTTGGATAAAACTACTGAAAGAATAGAGTACCACACATACCATATATTGAAATATTATTCAATCCGTTTCGGAGCGGTTTCCGAGTATCCGGAAACAAGGAACAGGACGCCGCCCACGGAGCTACGCTTGGCCCGCAAAAAGGGGAGATACGTGAGGAGGGAGGAGTTGAAGACGAGGAAGTCTGAGGTGCGCTAGGGGGCGGGTAGGGAACAGTGAAGAAAACCGCAAAGGCGAATTCGAACCTTCGGTTCGCGATTGAAGAAGCGTTCTCTAACCTAGGGCGTGTTCACACAACGCAAAGCGATACAAAATACAAGAGAGATAGATAAAACAAGTTTGTCATAGCGGGCGCGAATCCCTCGGAATCCCTTGGGCCGCCGGAAAAACCGCCTCGCCTCATTCCGCCTTTTATAGAGTTCCGCACGAAACGCCGTTTCGCCGGGTACCATCGGAGTATACCCCGACTCCCGCGCCGTAAGCCGGGTCCGCCCCTCTTCATACGCCCTATCCGTCAACAGAGTAACCGCCCTCTAACCGCGTCTGGCGCATTACCCCCCAACGGGCCTAAAGGCAATCATCCTTCCATACCTCCGCCGTTATAGCGTGTATCTTTTCGTGTTCTATCCTCCCCGGCTCTTCCCTATCGCCTCTGTCCGCCGTTTACACCCATTTTCACACCGGTAGATGAGCGCGTTGAGTAGCGTTCGATTGTCTATCTTGACATGTCCGCGCCGTTTCGGCGGCAATCCCTCTATCTCTTGATATTGTTCTTCGGTAAGTTCCATATTTACTTTATCCGCTTTTTCCTTAGTCTTTCCTGAATACTATTATACCATTCATTAAACCCTTGTCTTTTAAGGCTTTTTTAATTGTAAATGTAACACTTATTGCTACCGAAACAAAGTCGGCGAAATAAAATTTTATATTGGCAATATCAGAAAATCGATATTTTCCATTTTTTCTAAAAAAAATTAGTTTCTTCATCTTCTACTATTTTAAAAGAATATATTTTTTATATTACAATATTTTTCAAGTCAATGGCGCATAACGACCCCATAGAGGAAAGCCGGAAAAACCGGGCAAGAAAAAAGCGGTAACCGGAAAAGAGGAATAAACAACGCGGGTTACAACGGTGCGTTGTAGCCCACTTTTAACCGTGTTTCAAGCCGGCTTTAAGCGATAGTAAGTTCCGGTTTTTGGTGCAATGTTACAGCGAGACAGCCGATTTCGTGAAAAGCGCCTTCGGCGTGTTTTTTCTTTCAACACCGGCCATCGCCGGATTGCTGGACTCGTCCGGCGCCGCCTCAATGCTTTTCTCCCCGTACACAACATCGTTAATTCCGTGGGGTTAGATGTAATATAACGCGATACGCCACTTGACAATTTTTCGCTTTTGGGTATATTATATAGAAGTTTTTTCAAAACCCGGTTGGTTTTGGAACAGACAAGGTTGCAAAGACCTCTTTGTCCGTCTTGAGACGGACTATTTTATCCATAAGGAGGGTTGCTTATGAATCAGTATGAACTGACGGTTATTTTTCCATTAGAGGAAGATCAACACAAAGCAGGCCGTGAACAATTGCTTAATGATCTCAGCGCAAACGGCGCGGAGATTGAGAAAACAGATGAGTTGGGTGATAAAGACCTTGCCTATGAAGTAAAAAAAAGACGCCGCGGTAGATACGTGCTTTTCACGATTAAACTTGCCCCTGAAAAACAAGCTGTGCTGGATCGGGTTTTCAAACTCAATGAGAATCTTTTGAAATACTTCTTTATAAAAATAAAATAGGAGCGCCAAATGGCTGATATAAATCATGTGGTTTTAGTGGGAAGGTTAACTCGTGACGCCGAACTCAAGTATACTGCCAATGGTCAAGCCGTATGTAAATTTTCCATTGCGGTAAACCGGCGCAAGAAATCCGGCGAACAGTGGGTTGAGGAAGCGAACTTTTTTGATATAGTGGTGTGGGGCAGGCAAGGCGAGGCGCTCAACCAGTATTTGGTCAAGGGCAAACTCATCGGGGTTGATGGAGAACTTCGTCAGGACCGCTGGGAGCAGGACGGGCAGAACCGCTCAAAGATTGAGATCATAGCGAATAATTTGCAGCTTTTGGGAGGGGGGGCGTCTGGTCAACCAACAGGCGGCGCGGCAGGCGGTATGCCGGCGTCTTACGGCGAACGCAAAAACGATAGCGCTTATCATGACTCTGCGCGTTCCACGCATTCATCTTCGGAAGAACAGTCCTTCTCTTCAAGCGGGGACGGTTTTTCTGATGATATTCCATTCTAACGGCGTCGCTAGAACGCCATTACAGCGGTTTTCCCTAATATTTCAGTAAGCATATGGAAGAAAATGGGAAAGAGATGGATTCAAACCGCTTTTCAAACTAAAGTAAGGAGCATTATATGGCTGATGAAAAATATAACGATAGAGACGCGGCGAGTGAAAGAACTCCGCGTGATATACGGGACAGGGGTGATGACGGACGTGACGGCGATGACTGGCGCGGAGGTAAGAACGGAAAAGTCTTTTTCAAAAAAAAAATCTGTAGATTCTGCAATCAGAAGCTCAAGATAGACTACAAAGACGCCGATGTTTTGCGCCGTTTCATTACCGAACGGGGAAAAATATTGCCGCGGCGCATTACCGGCACATGCGCAAAACATCAACGGGCGCTCGCTTTGGCGATTAAACGCGCCCGGATGCTCGCATTGCTTCCTTTTGTCGCGGAATAACGTGTCGAAAGACCGATTGGGCCAAAACGCGGTTGCGTTGGTCCTTCCTCTGATAAGCGCGATTATTTCCGTTGCGTTTTTTCAGATGGGCGGGTTCTTTATCCTTCTTTTTCTTGTGCCGTTGGGCGTTTTCGCGTATGGCAACAGTACAAAGAGGGCGTGGATCGCGTGCGCGGCGGCGGTTGTAGGAAACACGCTTGTCTTTCTTGCGGCGCTTATGTTGTTCCATGACCACCAAGCCGTAGATTGGAGCGCTTTTGCGTGGAAAGGTGGAAGCGTCGGACTTGTTTTAGTGTTTTGGACGTGGATTACATCCCCGCCGCCCCAAATCCGGGGGTTTCCCACCGCAAACCGAATTGTGGTTAGCGGAGTGGTTGTTTTTATACTGTTTTTGTTTGATGTTTTCAGAGACTATCCGGCGTTTTTACAGCAAATGGAAAATTCTGTAAAAAATGCGATTGATTTTACTGCGGCATCCGGAATAGCGGGGATCGAGTTTGACGCCATAGATGTTAAAGACTTCGTACGCATAACGATTTCTTTCATCTTAAACGGCGCTGGCCTAGCCGTCATGATGTTGTTTTTTGCGATGAACAGGCAATTGAGCGTCCTGTTTGCCCGGCTTGGCAAGCCTGTGAAAGCGTCTCGTTTGGCGGATTACTATGTGGAAGGCTGGTTCATTTGGCTCTTGATCTTCGCCTTTGTGGGAGCGGTATTTTTCAGAAAAACCGGCGTACCGGCAATGGAGGTAGTCGCATGGAACATGGCAACCGTCTGCCTCTTTTTATATACGGCTCAAGGAGTGGGCATTGTTTCTTATTATTTGTCAAAAACAGCGCGTTCCCCCATTGTGCGATTGTTTCAGGTTTTGTTGGTTGTGATTGTTATTATAAGTCCGGCCATTAATCTGTTTGCGTGTGGAGGACTGCTTGTCTTGGGCATTGCCGAAAATTGGGCGCGGCTCAGAAAACAAAGATGAACCACCCCGTCTTGAAGGACGAGGTGTTTTGTAGGCGCGGCGTTCATTGGGCGTTGGCAACGTCAACCGCTCCGGATTGCGCGAGCGGATGTTGACTCCACGGTGAATAACGGATCGTCATCTACTCCGATGATGTAAACTGGGCGTGTTCCGGTTTTTTGTCCTAAAAGAGTCTCAACATTGAGAGATTCTCTACCCCTTGAGTATTCGAGGGAACCATTTTTTTATATTGGAAACTCCACGCGGAGATCTCAAGGTCTCCGTAGTACGGCTTCCGTGAAGTTGCCGGTTGTGCGATTGGCGCATGGCGCGTAGTTGTGCGTAGTGTTTCCAAAAGGAGCTTGTATGAAGGTTATTTTGAACAAAGACCTTGCCACACTCGGCGAGGAAGGTGATGTACGGGATGTCGCCCGCGGTTATTTCAGAAACTATCTTTTCCCGCGAGGCCTAGCGGTACCCTATAACGACAAGACGGTCAAAATTTTTGAAGCCCGGAAAGATGAAATTGCGGCAAGAAAAGCCGAAAAGCGCAAAGAGGCTGCAAGTCTTAAAGAAAAATTGGAAGCGTTGAATCTTGTTTTGACCATGCCCGCAGGCGCGAACGGAAAATTGTACGGCGCGGTGACAAGCCAAACCATTTGTGAAGAGATTGCGAAACAGGGCTTCCAGTTTGAACGGAAACGTATAGAGCTTCCTGGCAACAGTTTTAAGAGCGTAGGGAAATATAAGATCACCATCAGGCTCTATGAAGGGGCGGTCGCCGAACTCCCGCTCACAGTAAAGGCTCAGGTGGCGGAAACGAAACCCCATGCCCCTGTAACCGACAAAAGGCGGCGCAGACGCGATGAGCGCCGCCGCGCTGAGGAAGTCGAAACCGAACCCTCCCAGCCGGAACAGGACTCAGCGGCTGAAGCCGCACATGAGGAAGAGAACGTACGAGCTTGACAGGCGCGAACAAGACGGCTTGAGTGGTACCGAAAAGTATGGCGGCATTAAAAGATAAAATTCCACCGCATGATGATACTGCTGAGCAGGCCACGCTTGGAGCGTTGCTTCTTGACGCGGAAGCCATAGCCATAGCGATTCAGTATCTTCGTCCCGATGATTTTTACTCAAACGCTAATAAAGCCGTCTACGAGGCTATTCTGGGACTGTTTAACAAGGGTGTCAAGGCGGACATCTTAACCATTACCGGCGAGCTGAAACAAAACGGTAAACTTGAAGAAGTGGGCGGAGCCGCGTATGTCGCGTCCCTGACCAATGTGGTGCCTACAAGCGCAAACGCCGAGTACTACGCGCAAACGGTGCAGAATTACTCCCTGCGCCGCGCCATGCAACGGGTGTCCAGCGAGAACATTGCTCAATCCTTTGATGAATCGCTTGAGCCGCGGGCTATATTAGAGGAAATCCAGCAAAAACTTTTTGATTTAAGCGACAACCGGCAGGCGTTTAAGGCAAAAAGCGTACGGGAACTGCTTCCCAATGTGATAGCCGCCCTTGAACGCGTACAGGCCGCAAAAAAAGAATTCACCGGCATCCCTTCGGGGTTTGACGAGCTTGACAAGCTGACATCGGGATTTCAACCCTCCGAATTTATCATTATCGGAGCGCGTCCTTCTATGGGAAAAACGGCGCTTGCCTTGAGTATGGCATCGCATATTTCCATACAAAAACACGTACCAACGGCATTTTTTTCTTTGGAAATGTCCGACATGTCCCTAATGCTCCGCCTTATCTCAAGCGAAGCCAAAATAAACAGCAATAAGCTGAGAACCGGTTACTTTCCAAACAGCGACTTTATTAAAATTCAAGAAGCTGCCGGACGGCTCTACGATGCGTCTCTGTACCTTGTGGATATGCCGAACATGAAGCTTCTGGATTTACGCGCCCATGCGCGGCGGCTTCGGGCGCAACAGAAAGTGGCGATCATTTTTATCGACTATCTGGGGCTTATCAATGTGGAAAATTCCCGCATACCCCGTTTTGAACAAATAGCCGAAGTTTCCCGTTCGCTCAAAAGCCTCGCCCGTGAGCTTAACATTCCGATTGTGGCGCTCTCCCAGCTTACCCGCGCTGCGGAGGGCGAAAAGCCGAACCTGTCAAGTTTGAGAGATTCCGGCTCCATTGAGCAGGATGCCGATGTTGTGATGTTTTTGCACAGGGAACGGGAATATGAGAAAAAAAAGGAAGGCGGCGGCAATAGCGGCGCTAATAATGCGGGAGAAAAAAAAGAAGGAACAACAAGTCTCATTTTAGCCAAACAGAGAAACGGGCCTGTCGGTACCGTTCAACTGACATTTTTATCGGATTACACAAAATTTACTGAGCTTGCAAAAGACAGACCATAGTTTTCTTCTA
>JAITAW010000213.1 GCA_031283905.1 Treponema sp.
GGACGCGCTTCTTGTCATAACGAGTTTCCTTTGCTTTAATAACCCCGCTTTCGTGCGCATGGTACTGGTTGTACCATATATTACGCTTTCTGTCAAGAGAATTTAGCGCGCGTCCAAAAACAGCCCGCGGATTGCGGCGCGGATTGCGGCGCAATCCGCGGGTTTTTGTACTAAAGCCATCTTAAACCGGCGAAAATTCGTGTAATCCGCGGACCGCTTGGGAGATGGCGGCGTTCGCGTTGCCTGTTAAAGCCGCCTCGCCGCTCGTCAAGCCCGTCAAAGCGCGGGCCGCGCCTGTTGGAACGGGCGCGTGTGCGGACGGGCCGCTTTTTGGAGAAACGGCGCAGCGCCGGGCGCGGACGCTTTGTAGGGGCTATATGGTTGTACTAAGTCTAAACCGGTGCGGGACGTTGCCGCTGCGCAGGCTCGCGGCAGGGGCGGCGGCAATGCGGCGTACTACGCGGCGCGGATTTTCCGTATCAAGAGCGCTCTTAATCCGCGTAATCCGCGGGCCGTTTTGCGTCCTTATGTGAATTTGTCCCCCGCATACCCCGGTGAGAAGCGCCTCAAGGGGCGGGGTATTAAACCCCTGAAGGGCTGCGCCCTTTAATAACTCCGCGTTGCCCCGTACTCATAGCCGTTTTCCCGAAGCAAGGTATAAAATTCCCTAAGGGGCAGCCCGACTACATTGCTGAATGATCCCTGGACGCCTGAAATAAAGCAACTCGCAATGCCCTGGGCCTTGTATGCGCCCGCGGCCCCTTCCCATTCGCCCGTATCAAGGTACCATTCGATTTCAGCGTTGGGCATGGGCGCGAAATTCACGGCGCTTATAACCGTTTTGGCGCTGAGGCGTTTGTGATCCAGCCGGTACAGGGCTATGCCGGTTATAACCTTGTGTGCGCGGTTTTGAAGCCGGGAAAGCATATGCTTCGCGTGGGCGCGGTCTTTGGGTTTTCCGAAAACGCGCCCGTCCATGGCGGCAATGGTGTCCGCGCCAAAAACCCAGCGGGCAACCGGCGCTTCGGCGCTTTCCGCTTGCAGCGACTCCGCCGCACACAACACTTTGCGCGTGGCTATCGCTTTTGGCGCTTCTTCAAGCGGGAGCGTTTCATCCCATGTTTCTTCTATTGTCGAGGGTCTGGCAATAAACGGAATGCCCAGCAATTTGAAATACTCATGGCGCTGGGACGAAGCCGAAGCGAGGACTATTGTTTCCATTATATATGCGCGTCAAGGCAAGGTTCCGATGAGTTTTGTTACTTTCTCAACATCGGCGCTCATAAGGCGGGGGTAGATCGGAAAAAGCGCGGTTCTCATTGAAAGGGAATAACTTTCAGGGCATTGATCGCCCGCGGCAAGTCCGCTTCCCGCGGCCGTGTCAACAAACGGGTTTTCAACCGCTATGTCTTTTTTTTTGGCGTATGCCAATACATCCTTCATGCCGGTCTCAAGAACAAGCGGGAAAGCGTAGTTGTTGTACTCAATGTCGTCGCGGGATATGAACCGTTTATGGCGGGTGCGGAGGCTCGCCTGCGCGTATGACTGGGCGATTTCTTTCACCTTGGCAAGGTTTTTGCGCATTTCCCTGATCTGGACAATGGCCATTGCCGCATTCATGTCAAGGAGCGCGTATTCATTGGGCAGTTTTCCCAGATTCCGCAGAACCGTTCCGTTGCGGCGGTTCATGGCAAAAAGTAACGCGCCCCCGCCGCCCGTAAGCGCATCCCGTTCTTCCAGCCCCAATATGGCAAAAACGCCCGCCGGAGGCGGCAATGTATCGCCGGAAAGCGCTCCGAAACTCTGGGAACAATCTTCAATGACCGGCAACCCTGGTTCCGCAATGGAAACCGTATCTGGAACAAAACCTAATGTGTGGTGTACGACAATCGCCCTTGTTTCAGGGGAAACAAGGGCGTGAACGCGATCCCTGTCAATAACCGCGCAGGAAGGCGGCGTATCACAGAAAACCGGCTTGAGCCGCAGGGCCGTAAGTACCCTGACGTAATACAGGGGCGACAGGGCGGAAATGATCACTTCCTTGCCGTCTTCAATGCCGAGCGCTTTCAGCGCGAAATACAACGCAAAGGCGGGGCTGCGTAAACCAATGCAGTAATCGAATCCTACCTGCTCCTTTACGTTTTGAATAAGCGCCTCTGAGCGCGTTCCGGGTCCGAGCTTTTCTTCAACCAACACCGTCAGTACAGCGTCCATTTCCTTGCGCCGGATGGTTGGAGAATAAACTTCTATCATGCCGTAAATTTAACCCTGGAGTTCCGCAATTTTCTGCAATTCTTTGGGATTAAAGAGGTTGCGTATGCTCAGAATGACGAGATAACCGCCTTCTTCCTGGCGCACTACTCCGTAAATATACTCGGAACCTATGCCGCTTACCATTTGCGGCGGCGGTTGAACCTGCTGGTGGTTTATGGTAACCACGCGGGAAACGCGATCAATGATCACTCCCAGCTTCATTCCGTCAATATCCAGAATAATAAAACCCGACAACAACTCGTCTTCTTCGGACGCCGCGAGTTTTTTAAGATGAAACCGTTTGTGTAAATTAATAATAGGTATTATTTCGCTCCGCAGGTGAAAAATGCCATCCACATATGGCGGCGTGTTCGGGATAGCCCGGATATCCTGTACCCTGACGATCTCCTTAACATCCATAATATCTATTCCATATAATTCTTCGCCTAATTGAAATGTAACTAATTGATGATTTTGATCCGCCATAGCGCCTCCCTTCTGTTTACCTGTTCTATCATACAATCGAACACGAATTTCTGCAAGAGAGAAAGCGTGAAAATCCACCGGAAAAAGGATGTTTACGGGGTGCAATGCAGGACATCCGAGGAGGGAGTCGTCCTGCCGCCGGTCTCCGCCGGAGGCTCCGGCCTCTTGACGAGGCCTTGTGAAAAACGCACAATACAACGGCGATATGAATCCTTTTTTTCAACGTCTTGCGCTCATGGCCGGAACTGAAGCGATTGATATGCTTGCGCGGTTGCGGGTCATTGTCTTTGGGGTTGGCGGCGTGGGCAGTTGGTCCGCCGAAGCGCTGGCGCGTTCCGGCGTGGGGCGCATCGTCATTGTTGACTCGGACACGGTATGCGTTACCAACATAAACAGGCAGGCGCAGGCAATGCCTTCAACCATAGGGATGCCTAAAGTCCGGGCGTTGAGAGACAGGCTCCTCGCCATAAATCCGAATTGTTCCGTAACCGCGTTTGAACGGGTGTTTTCAAAGGAAAACGCGGAGTTGTTCGATATGGAGAACGCGGATTACGTCATCGATGCTATTGACAGCCTTACCTACAAACTCGACTTGATAGAGGCTTGTTTTCAAAAAAAAGTGAAGCTCTTCTCCTCAATGGGCATGGCGCAAAAACTCGATCCGGTTCAGTTAAAAACAGCCGATATATGGGACACGCATGACTGTCCGCTTGCGCGGCTCGTGCGGTACGGCTTGCGGAAACGCGGCTTTGACGGGCATTTCACCGTTGTTTTCAGCGGCGAACGCATCCCCTTGCATTCTGAAATACCGGTTTCATGCGGAAAAGCGCGGTGTCTCTGTCCCGCAAAAAACCGCGCCGCCGGAACGACCGGGCAAGACGCGCCGGAATGGTGCGTTTCAAAGAAGGTCATCAACGGGAGCAGCGTTACGGTAACGGCAAGCGCGGGTATGATACTGGCGGGGCTTGTGGTTCAGGATGTATACGCCAAAGCGGGGAGCGTCAAGGAGCCATGAGCGCGACTCGGAGCGGCATTGCGGAAAAAGTAGAAAAACTCGTAACCAAAGCCGTTATGGAAAAGAACCTTATAGAAGAAGGCGACCGCATACTCGTAGCGGTGTCCGGCGGCAAAGATTCTACCGTTATGGCGTGGGCGCTTTCCCGCATCCGTCCGGCGGTACGGAAAAATTACGAACTTGCGGCCGTCCATATAGCGAGCGATTTTTGCGCGTGTTGCAAAAAAGCCGCGCTTGAAAAACGGCTTTCCGAATGGGGCGTATCTTTTACGGACATATTCACACCTGTTATCGGGCGGCTCAAACCCGGGCGCGTGATGAATTGCTACTGGTGTTCAACCCAGAGGCGCATGGAGTTGCTGAAACACGCGGTTGAGCGCGGCTTCAACAAGATCGCGCTTGGACATCATCTTGACGATATTATCGAGACGTTTTTTATGAACATGACGGCAAAGGGCGAACTTTCCACCATGCCGATCCTGCTTAGATACCGGAACTATCCGGTGTCCGTTATACGTCCCCTGGGGTTTGTTGAGGAACGGCAGATTATAGCCTGCGCTGAAGAAAAAGGCATACTCAGAGCCGCATGTACGTGTCCTTTCGGCGTGAATTCGAGCCGTAAGATCGTGCGCAAACGGATCGCTGACTTTACCGGTAATTCGAGCGCCGTAAAACGGCGGATATTGCGGAGCGTTGACAGGGCGGGGCTGCTTGCCGGAGAATGAACGCCGCGCCGCCGCCTCAGCTGTATGGCGAATGCGCGCAAGAGCGCCGCGAGGAGCGCGTTTTTCATTTGACAAACCGCGTCTTAGCTAAAAAACAGGGAAATACCAGACGTCGGGATCGGCATACGCTGCGACCGCATGTGTACAAAGTACAGGAGGCGTTATGGTATAAGGCGATGCGGCGGGTACGCGCCATGAGAGAAGGGAATGATTGATAAACTCCGGGCCGTTATCGCTGTCAATGCCGATAATTTGATCCCGCCCCGTTCTGCGGACAAGAATCCGCAAGACGCGGGCGCAACGAAGCAAGATAGAAAAGAAAACGTCAAGCAAACTATGCGCCATTTCCTTCTATAATATATGAACAACTACGATTACATGAATATAGACCGGAGCGCTGAAGCTTGTGATTCAAACGGAAAGATTTCAGGATCGCTCTCGTTTCCGGTTGAATGCCGCCCAAGAGAAAAACTCATGGAACACGGCCCTTCGGCTCTTTCGGACAAGGAATTGCTTGCGATTTTACTTAACACGGGGATAAAGGAAAAGAACGTAAGCGTCCTTGCGGCTGAATTGCTGGAACGGCTGGATAAGGAAAAGGGCATACCCGGTGTGGAAGAGCTTGCCGAATTGACCGGCCTTGGCAAGATCAAGTCTTGCTCTGTGGTTGCCATGCTGGAATTTGGGAGGAGGCGTTGGGGCGTTACCGGAACGCGAATAAGTCATCCTCAGGATATTTTCAACCTGATACGGCACCACGCGGACAGGCATCAAGAGCGCTTCATCTGCGTTTCCCTGAACGGGGCGCACGAGGCGCTTGCGGCGCGCATCGTTACCATAGGGCTTGTAAACAAGACCATCGTCCACCCCCGCGAAGTGTTCGCGGATCCGCTGCTTGACCGATCCAGCGCCGTGATTTGCGCCCACAACCATCCATCCGGGCAGCTCTCCCCTTCACCCGAAGACGATGAAATCACCGAAAGGCTGCAATGCTCCGCTGAAATTCTGGGCATCAACTTTCTTGATCACATAAT
>JAITAW010000040.1 GCA_031283905.1 Treponema sp.
GTATGATGCAGAAAGTCCTCCGCATAGCAATTTCAGGAAAAAGCGGATGCGGGAATACCACGGTAAGCCGCATGGTGGCAGAAAAACTGGGACTGAGGTTTATTAACTTTACCTTCCGCAAACACAGATATACACTTGACAAAGTAAAAAAATATAGATAAGCTGGATGAAAATTTTCCTCACTCCGAAGAAAGAGGATCAGACATCATTGTGAATAAAGTCGGTTCCAAAACGGACGCGGCTTAGGGTAAGGGTATTGTACATGAAACGAAATTTGACGTTTTTAATAATCCTATTGCTATCGGCGGGTTTAAGCGTTGAGGCGCAGGAAGGTTTCACGGGTCCTGGTTTGACGCCGGTAACCGTTGAAAAAGCGAGAAGTCTTCGAGATGATTCCCCGGTTGTTTTACGAGGGAACATTGTGAAATTTTTGGGCGATGAAGAATATCTATTTTCAGACGACACCGGAACCATCACCGTTGAAATTGACAATAAACTATGGAGAGGCATCTCGGTTAGTCCAAACGATCCGGTTGAGATTACCGGAGAAATTGACAAGGATTTCACACATATTAAAATAGACGCGAGCGGCATAAAGAAACTATAGGAATGAGCCCAGTTGCGAAGGCTCTTCGCAACTGGGTAGTACCTCGCCAGAAAGCGGCGCATCGCGTTGCTAGTGCTTGTTGAATTTAATATTGTATACTTCTCAGGACGTTTCTTGGTCGGTAAGGAAGGAGATATGCTTTTGGCGCGGTGTCCGCAGGTGAGTATGAGCCGGAAAAGGAACCGTTGGGATAACGCCGGTGCGGAGAGTTTTTTCAAGAGGTTAAATTTGGAAGGGCGTTGTACGAAAGAGGAAACGAGGGTAGGGGTATTTGAATATATCGAACTATATTATAATAAGCGCCGTAGACATTGGCGCCCGGCTATCTATACCGATAACGGTAACCCATTGTAACCCGCTTAACCTACTGTCCAACACTTCGGGGAAATTCCATCTAGTTCATTGATTTTATGTGATGTGAACACGCTCTAAGCTCCATCTAGCAACTTGACATCTGACTAATCTTCTCTATAATAATTATAAGAAATTTTTATATACGTTTATATACGAATATGTACGAAGAAGGACGGTATGGCTGTTAATGATGAATTAGATCCCGAACTTGCCGCTTTGCTAGGCGGTTTTTCAGCATCGCAAGATGAAACGCCCATTGATTTAGATGTGATGTTGGGAATTAATCAGGAAGAGGAGAGCGGCGGCGAGAAGGCGGCGGAAGTTAATTTAGATGCGGAGAGTTTTCCCCAAATTACAAAACGTTTTGCCGATGAGCCGATCAACGCATTTGATCAACCGCTGGCATATTACAAGGAATCTATTTCCAATACGGGCGAAAGCGGTACACGGTTGCACAATACTATGCAAAAATATATTGCGGCGACAGATGCTAAAGACAAAGGCGTTTTTCGCCAGCAACTCATTCCCCTGCTCTGGGAAATTCTCCACTCTGTGGCGCGGCAAATCACCGGAACCCCCCCGGAACCCAAAAGATTTCTGCTCCGGTATGGGATATTGCATCCCCAATTACTTAGCGCGGAACAAAGGGCGCTTTTCTCCAAAATCATTATAGAGAATGACTATGATTTACCGGTTTATTATGTGGACGAATGGTTCAGCGCCGTGGGCGGCGGCAAGCTTCGGAATTCGACTTCCGATGAGACGAAAGTTGCCAAAGCCGCTGAGAATGATCATCAGAGACAGTTGCTGGAAAAGGCTGTAGGTAAAACTGAAGGAATAAAGAAGCTGCTCAAGGATAAGACCATGGAACGGATGAGGAAGGACAGCGTCCTGAGAGAGGCGCTTGAAATTATTTTACAGCGCAACCCTTCCAGAAGGGTACCGGATGCAAACGAATGTTACAGTGAGCGACAAAGAGGATATTTCAGTATATTCCAAGACGCGCTGGTGTCTCTTCTTAAAATTGATCGTGAGATGGCATCTATGTATAAGGAGCTTTCGCAAGTCGAATATGAAATGGTTGCGTTACGGGCAAAAGTCGCTGTCGAGAAAGAAGCGGTGGGAGTCAATGTGAAAGCTGTTGATGCGGAGTTTGAAACAATAAGGCAGATGACCAAGATGTCTGTAGGCAGGCAGGGAAATCATTTTCCGATTCTGACAAAGGAGTATTTCCACAGCGGCGCCAACGAAATCGGCACCCGTGAAAACGTGATCGCCCAGCTTGCGTGGATAGAGAGCATAGACCCGGGAGTCTTTTGCCGTATGTACCGCAACAAGTTGAACCGTATCGTCCCCTATGTGGTGCTGTTGCCGAATTACGGCGATACGGGCGTGTGCTGGGAACCCTTTGACCGCTACAACCGTGCAACCAGCAGGGCGCGCATCGCTATTCCTATGTATCCCAAAAATCTACAAACGGCCGTGTTTTCAGCGGTAGCGGATCTGCGCTGGCAGGTCGCCAAGGAAAAGGCCGCATACTACTGGATGGAAGAGGGATTGACTGGCTATTATTACCAGTGGTTCACCGAAAAAAAACTGAAAGGCGATATAAAAGAAGCTTTTATTGACGATTACATTACGTGGATAACCAAGGAAAGTGAAGGCGTCCAGAAACTCGACAAGGAATTGCGGGGTATTTTCTGGCGCTATGTGCCTTTTGCCCAGCCCATTAAAGAAAAGCTCAAGACCCGCAGCTTTGCCTATCAGGAGCTTTACCAACGGGATGTAAACCGCTCCATGTCAGACGGGTATTGATTGGAGGGGCTGAAACAGCCTGCCATGCGGCTCGCGTATGCGCTTCAAGGATGAATTCCTGTATTACATGACGGGCAGCGGTTATATTGACCGAATAAACAACGCGCCAGAGCGGAATGTGTTCACGGTTCCGTCCCGCGCCGCCCGTCTCACGTTGTACTGCGCCCTCCGGTACTGTGGCGGGAACCTCTATTGCGCCGCCGTTCGCGGGTCGGCTCACAATTACGGTACAGACTGTCGTCCCGCCTTCTTCGAGGTTGGGAGAGGAAACAAACGGCGCGTTAAGCGCCGCGTACAACACACCGCGCAACGCGGTTGTAACAGTCTTCATGCATGAAGACAAAAGTTTTTTTACAAAAACAAAAAGAAGGAGGTATTTGAATCCGGTATGAATGGCGGCATTTCATGCCGGCGTAGCCCTAAAGAGCGCCCTTCAGGGCGGGAAAGTTCATTACCGCCGCCGCTTATTCCAAATCCTGCGGAAACGTTATCTTTTTGTTGGCGGGCGAACCTTGAATAACGGCGACCGGACCGCAGAATTCGCCCCAGACTTCGGCGTCATCGGTATAATCAACGCCATCGTGCAATTCTCGTGCAGCCGCTTTTTCGTGCGCGTAGAGGATGCCGGGAAACGCGAAGGCTTGGGGCGTTTGCGCGGTTACCACATGTGCCCGCCTCAGGTGCCGCGTTATGGTTTGTATACTGCGGATGCCGCCGTTATTGTCGACTTCTTTGGGCGTCTCGACAAGCGGCAAAACAGGTACTACCGCCTTATGCGTCAGTACCGCATCAATGGTCCGTTCAATGAGGTCCGCGTCTATCCACGGACGCGCCCCATCGTGAATCAGTACATAATCGGGATGGTAGGCGGCAAGCAGCGAAAGCGCATGATGAACGGATATGCGTC
>JAITAW010000067.1 GCA_031283905.1 Treponema sp.
TATCGAAACGTCTGGGTAAAATAGAACGGATCAAAGGTGCGCTTGCGTTTGTCGGGAAGAAGACTGTCCTCTTTCCGGTTGTCTTCCAAACCAAGCGGCGCATAAACAAACGGGTTAAATATTTTGCCTCGGACATTTGTTTCACTCAACCAAAATCTGGCGGTCGCGTTTCCTGTAACCGTCGCATCCTTAGGAGGTATATCCGCTGTAAGCGTGAAATTCTGAATTTTGTCCATGATGGATGCGTTGATATTCGCGCTGAATTGCTGGAAGTCGATTTTTTCTTTTTCCCACGCCCCATACGTACGTTTCCATTCCGGACTCGCTATTGTACTCTGGGCGTCAAATTCGTTTTTTAGTATGAGTCCCTTCAAACTATACTGAAAGCTGGTGTTGCTCCATATGGGACTTAAATAAAACGGTTTCAAAGCCGCTGAATATTCATACGATGTAGAAAACTGCGTCTGTTGATACGCCCTGCGATACGCCGCGTCCCGCTCGCTCTTCGTATCGTACGCCGGGATTTCTTCGTTCAGAAAGAGATAGTCCTGCCACGCGCCTGTTCCTGAAAACCGTAGCGATGTTGTATACAGTCCGCCTGTTTGAGCGAGGGTAAACCCAATGCTGCCGTCTCCACGCATGGTTGACAGTATCGAGGCTTTGTCTTCCCAGCTGATGTCGTCAATCTCCGTCCATTGCGTCTGCGCGAATTGCAGTTCTGACGCGGCGGTCGGACTGAGACGGTAATCTACGGTGAACGAGGTTTTTCCGCTCACGGGCAGGGTGAAGGTCTGGCTCAAAACTGGCGGAACCAATTCGGTTGCCGGAAGCGTCTCTCTCGCCGCGTCTTGCTTCTCCGGCGTTTCCCACGGGGAAATCGGGACGCCGCCGCCCTCAAGGTAATCTATTTCCGTGTCTTGTACCGGCGGGCGAGCCTGGGGCGTTCCGCCCAATGCAAGAATAGTACCGGAAATAGCGGAGCTGATTGAATACATGATCCATTTATCGGGATAGAAAAACATGCGATTTGGAGACACGCCGTCCGTTATTTTTATGGATTGTTTTCTGCCAAACGCGAGGTTGCTGTTAAGGCTTGAGATTGAAAACGATGTAATATAGGGTTGCAGCACGGCGGGCATTTTTGGTGAAATGGAGGAATTGAGCGTCCATGCGTATGAACTCAATGTTGTATCCGTTGTAGTCGTATCCTCCGCCGCGGACGCTCCTTTGAGCAATTCCAGCCAGTCAAGCGTTTCGGATCGATCCATGAAATCCTGCTCAACAAAGGGATCCGAGTAAAAGGGGAGATTCCACCTGAAAGAACCGTACCTGCCGGATAAGGAGCCGCTTGTTTTCAGCCGGTAGCGGACGGGGACGGACAAGGAAAAGATGCGGTTGTCCGTATTCCATGTGTCTTCCCTGTTTTGATATGGGGTGTTTCCATTGTAAATATTTCTGGTGAAACCTACTCCCGCCGACAACTCAAAGGGTCCAAATATACCTTTTGAAGGCGCCGACATCTCGGTTCCGATATACGCGCCTAAATTGGCGTAAACATCGAAAAGGAGGGACAGCCGCATCTCATTTTTTGAAACCGCTTTTTTACCGGTACTACGAAGAAAAAGCCCTTTCCTTTCTTTTTCCATGTCCGAGCCGCCGCCGAACATAGTCGTAAAAGAAGTTTCCGTGGAAGTTTCCACTTTGGGGCGTCCTAAAAGATAGGTTGTCGTCTGAAAGAAGCTGCCTTCCCTCGTCCGCACGCCCACAACGGGATGAAAAACGATTTCTTCCGAAGGCAGATAGAAAAAAGGCAGCCATAACACCGGAATTTCACCCACCCGCAGTACCATGTTTGCCACCGCCCAGTCTGATCCCGGCAGAAGCCACATTTTCGAGGCGTATAGCGACCAGTACGGCTCATCGGTCTTTGCGTTGGTAACCTTTGCATTGGCAAGCACAGTGGATTCTTCGGCGTCAATGGAAATGACAGTGCCTTCAAACCGGTATGCGGAGTTCGCGCTTGAAACAGTGCGCTGCGATTGCCCGTTGGTGATAATCGTCTCCCAGTTGTCAAGGTCTACGGTGATCGAATCTCCTCTAAACGTTTCGGTATCATCACCTTCTTTTTTCTCATAAAAGACCCCGCCGGACGCGCTCAACCAATTCCGTGTCCTATTGTAGAGGATTTCACCGGCGCTGATGCGGTGAACCGCCTCTCCGTCTTTTAAACTGACCGTTACATTGCCTTTAAGCCGCGCATAATCTTCATCCACCACTTCAAGGGTAAAATATTCGGCGCTTCTCGCCGCTTCTATAACAATGGTTTTGCTCTTTTCGTCAGCCGCCGGACTCCCATCGGGGCGCGGCAATTTGTAATAATCGCGCAGCCTGTTTGCAAGCTCTTCTTTAGATCCGCCTTCGCTCAAACCGAGCGTTCTACACCACACGGCAAGCTCCGTCAATGTCGAGGTGCGTATGTCCATTTCCAGCGGCGTTTCCTTTACCGGCGCGGGCGGCGTTTCGTCCGCCTCTCCCGTCTCTTCAACGGCGCCGCTCGCGCCGGTCTCCGCTTGCCCCGCATCTTGTACAGGCGCGGGAAGGATTCCGGACTCCTGGGCGATGAGAGGAGAAATAATAAAAAACAATACTGCTATGCGGATGGATGTGATCACTGCTTTCTTTAACAATAATAGTGATATAGAAACGGAATTTTGTAAAGGGAGCGAAAGCGGGCGTCTCCCGAATGGCAGCCCGCCCGCCTCCGCGTCATTCTCGCTCCTCCCGTCATTACCGCCCCGGCTTCCTTTTGCGAATACAGTTCATGGCAAAAAAATCAGGAGAAGCAAGTCCGTGGCCGCACCCCTTGCTCCCGTAATAAAAAAAGCGGTTCCGATTCTGAAGAACAAATGGCTTTGTTCCATAAGCAGTCCCGCCTTTAAGTGACACCAATTGATCCAGAGTCTTGTTTCAGTCTTTACAACTTGTTGTAATATATTGAGGTGTTATTGTTTAATGTTCCCGGCTGTATCGTGATGGTTTTGCCGAACGGATCCCGAGCCGCTTTTGCGGAGAAGCGTAAACAATCCGTTATGCGAAATTGTGCCTAAAATTTCTTTGAAAACATTATACAAAAAACCGGAAAAATTGCATTTATGAATAAAAAACGTTTTAATGTACCTTTTATCATTAAAAATCAGGAGGTGATCCAGAAAGTATGATGGGTTCTCAAACAAAACCATAATTGACGTAAAAGAAAGGCGTATCAAACGCATTCCGGTGGTTGGACAGTTTCTTGGAAAAACAACAAGTTCTGCGAAACGCCCGCCTGCTCCGATGCCTCAACCGGCAATTGTTCCCTTCTATCCCT
>JAITAW010000269.1 GCA_031283905.1 Treponema sp.
CGGCAAAGGCTTGATATGTTGGATCTTGTCAGTGTCGGGCAGGTTAAAATAGCGTATTTTTCCGTTAAAGCGCAGTTTATCGCGCTTTAACCTTTGGTACCGCTTGACAAAATTGTTCCATTTTGCTAGTATATATACATACATAGTCGATGATAAGGTAAAAAGGGTCGTTGGCGACCCTTTTTTTATACGCTTGGGAGGAGATGTGCGATTTACGCCACGAAAAACAGACGTTTTGTTTGACTTGTTACACCCTGTTGTCAGTGGTCTTAATATGACTCTGGTCGAGACGGCTGTTACGCGGCGGAAGGGAAGTGTCCATATTAAGATCGTGGTGTATAAAGACGGCGTTGTTGGTATTGACGATTGCTCAAGGGTACACCGCGCCGTAGTGCCTCGTCTGGATTTGGTGTTTCTGAAAGAAGACTTTTCCGTGGAGGTGTCTTCTCCGGGCATAGAGCGTCTTTTCAGAGACGCCTCCGAATTCGCCTTGTTTATTGGGCGAGGCGTCCGGTGTTACCGGACGGACATATCCGATTGGACGGGAGGCGTACTCAAGTCGGCTGATGAAACGCGGATAGCGCTTGAAAATGAACAAGGAATGATACTATTGGAATATGGAGTTATTGCAAAAGCAAAATTAGATAAATCTTACGAAGTCTATTCACGGGAATAGACGAATGGGGGGAAGGTCTTGGAAATAGATGTATCGGAAGCGTTTAACCAACTCATGCAAGAACGTAATATGTCTGAGGAACATATCCGCAGGACTATTGAAGATACCCTTTTAGTTGCGTACTCCAGGCGTTATAAAATACCTGAGAAAATAAAGGAGACCATTAATGGAAGAGAAGTGTCTGTTCCGGTTCCTGTCAATGCCGTTGTACGCTTCAGCGATGACAAAAAAGTTTCAATCTTTGCCAAGAAGAAAATCGTTGACGCGGAAGAAGACGGTATCAGCAGTCCGGTTTTCGAAATAGATTTGGAAGAAGCCCGCAAGCTCAACCCTGACGCGGAAGTTGGGGATGAAATACTCATACCGGTAAACCCCAAGGAATTTAACCGTTCTTCCATTAAGACCGCCAAGCAGACCGCGCATCACTCAATACGAAATATTCAGAATACCAGTCTGTACGATGGGTACAAGGACAAAATCGGAGAAATTATCATTGGATACTATCAACGGGAGCGAGGAGGCGATATCTATGTGGATCTTGGAAAGGTCGAAGGCATCCTGCCGAAACGGAATCAGTCTCCGCGTGAATCTTTTCATGTGAACGACCGCATCAAGGCGATGATCGCGGATGTTCGCAAATCGCCAGCCGGCATTGAAATTGTCCTTTCAAGGACGCACCCTGATTTTGTGCGCGCTATTCTCACGCTTGAGGTACCGGAGGTGTACGATAAAACCGTTGGAATTCACCGCATCGTGCGCCAGCCCGGGTACCGCACCAAGATAGCGGTTTTTTCTACGAAGGAAGACGTTGATCCGGTAGGCGCTTGTGTGGGGCTTAAAGGCGCGCGTACCCAAGCCATCATCAAGGAACTGGAAGGGGAAAAAATTGATATCCTCAAATACGATACGGATCCCTGTAATTTTATTAAGAACGCCCTGTCTCCGGCGACTATTGCGAGCGTTATTATTCTTGATGAAAACAAGCGGCAGGCGCTCGCGGTTGTGGATGATTCGCAGTTGTCGCTTGCCATTGGAAAACAAGGCAACAACGTAAAACTTGCCAATAAACTGGTTGACTGGAGCATTGACATCAAAACGAAGTCCCAATTTGCGGAAATGGACATCAACGCCGACTCGAGGCGCACCGCTTCCGAGTTGTTCGCGGATGCCGATGAATACGCCAGAATTTCAGAGCTTCCGGGTGTTGAACCGGAGGTCGCCGAAATACTCAAGAACAACAACGCCGACTTTATTGAGGATTTCATCAAACTTACGCCCGAACAGCTTGCGGAGCTGGAGTTGTTGCCCGGGCAGCTTGAGGCGTTGCGAAAGCTCATTGAAGAATATGTGGATATTGTTGAGGAGGAAGAGGAGGAACTTGCGGGAGAAGCTGGTTCCGCCGCCGAACCGGAAGATGCCTCTGAAACGATTGAAGAAGTCGAAGAATACGAATGTCCCGAATGCGGCGCTAAAATAACTCTTGACATGACCAATTGTCCGAATTGCGGGGTTGGATTAAGTTTTGAATACGAAGAGGTGTGATGTTCTTCGTGAACAAATTAAAGGTGGAATATGGCTGAGGAATTAGATAACACAAGCCCAAAGGCAGAACTCATAAAACAGACGCATCTCAAATGCGAAGCGGCGGCGGAGAAAAACGATGTGACCGACATGCCGTCTGGAGAGAAAAACACCGCTTCCGTTCCCGGTCAGGGGAAGCGCCGTAAAATTGTGGTGAAAACAACAAAATCGTCCGCGCCGTCTGCTACTCAGGGAAATGTAACCGCAAGCGCCGGCGTTTCACCGGCGCACGGGGCGACTCCGGCTTCAATGGGGCAAAATAGAAAACTTCAGCCGAGGGTTGTTGCTGTTACAGCTCGTAGTGTCGATGCCGCCGTTAACGCCGACATTGACGCCGCCTCCATTAACGACGCTAGCGCCAACGGCATTCCGGACAAAGAGGTGAAAGACAAAAAGATTGAGGCGGATCCCGCGGTTGAGGAAGCGAAAACTGTGGAGCGCCGTCAGGAGGACGAAGAAAGAGATCCCTCTGTTCCTGAGAATGCCTCCGACGCCGTTCCGTCCGGTTCAAGCGGCGTGAATGGCGCAAGCGGATCACAAATGCAGGAAAAGCCCGCCGCGCTGAAAGAGGTGTCCACCTTCCCAATGTCCCAGCGTCCTCATGTGGTTGTAGGACGGGTTGGCGGGCGGCAGGTCGGCCCTCGCGGTCCGGACAATCGCCGTAACCAGGTGATGAGGAGCGATGGCGCGGGAAGAGGCGGACGGCAAGGCAACTATGGTGGAAAACCTTCCGGAAGCCCCGGCGCCGGGCGTGTCGGCAGAAACAACGCCGGGTTTGCTCGCCCGGGCAAACCCGGCGAGCAACGCGGCGGCGTTGCGGGAAACGCGGAAAACCGGACTGCCAATCAACGTCCATCTGCCGGGCGCATCGGAATCCAGCGCCCTGGAACCGGGCTTAACAGGCCGGCAACGACAACGCCAATTGATGGAAAAGGCGCGGTAAAACGCACGTTTAAGGCGAAGAAACCGGTTTACGTACGCAAAGATAAAGAAGAAGAGATGGGGGAAAAACTCCGTCAGACAAAGAAAAAGATCGCCCATATCGCGCATGTAGTTCCCAAAGTTATTGAAATAATGGAAGTAATTTCCGTGTCGGAATTGGCAAAAAAGATGAATCTCCGCGCAGCGGATTTAATCGTGAAACTTTTAAGCATGGGGCAGATGGTTACCATAAATCAACAGATAGACGCGGATACGGCGACGTTGCTTGCGGCCGAGTACGGCGCTGATGTGAAGATCGTGAATCTGTACGATGAAACGGTCATAGAAAGCAGGGAAGACGATGAAGCCGATTTGGAACCCCGTCCTCCCGTGGTAACGATCATGGGACATGTTGATCATGGCAAGACCAAGCTCCTTGACGCCATCCGTAGCGCCGATGTCGCCACAGGTGAATTCGGCGGCATTACCCAGCATATCGGCGCGTACACCGTTGAAACAGCGAACGGTAACAAGATCACCTTCCTCGACACGCCCGGGCATGAGGCGTTTACCCGTATGCGCGCACGAGGCGCCCAAGTTACGGACATCGTGGTGCTGGTGGTCGCCGCGGACGATGGAGTTATGCCCCAGACTGTGGAAGCCATCACCCACGCCAAGGAAGCCGGCGTTCCCATCATTGTTGCGGTGAACAAGATCGACAAAACGGAAGCCAATCCGGACCGCGTAAAGACCCAGCTTTCCGATTATGGGCTTCAACCCGAAGAATGGGGCGGCCAGACCATGTTTGTCGAAATTTCCGCGCTCAAAAAACAGAGAATTGACAAGCTCATCGAAGCGATCCTCCTTGAAGCGGAAATTCTGGAGCTCAAGGCGAATTACAACCGCCGCGCCGAAGGCAAAGTGCTTGAATCCCGCATCGATCCCGGACGCGGAACCGTTGCCACGGTTTTGGTGGAACGCGGTACGCTCAAGGTAGGCGATTCTTTTGTGGCCGGCATTTGGCCCGGACGGGTGCGCGCCCTCTACAATGACAAAGCCCATAAGGTCTCCTCAGCCGGTCCCTCCGCGCCTATAGAAGTAACCGGTTTTGACGCCGGCATCCCCAACGCCGGCGATCCTTTCCAAGTGGTCGAAGACGAGCGTTTTGCCCGTGATGTTTCCGCGAAACGTCAAGAACTAAAGCGCAGTGAAGATGCGAAAACCGTCAAAAAAATCACCCTTGAAAACCTCCGCGACACCATCAGTGAAGGCGAGATTCAGGAACTCAAGGTGATCATCAAGTCGGACGTACAAGGATCCGCGGAAGCGCTCCGTTCAAGCCTCGAAAAACTTTCCACAAAAGAAGTTCGGCTTACCGTTATTCAGGCATTGCCGGGCGCCATCAACGAAGGCGATGTGGAGCTTGCCAGCGCATCAAAAGCCATCCTTATCGGTTTCAATGTGCGTCCTGTGCCAAAAGCAAAAGCCTTGGCGGATCAGGAACGGGTGGATATCCGCAAGTACAATATTATCTTCAAGGCTGTGGAAGAAATACGGCAGGCCATGGAAGGCTTGTTGAAGCCCGACTTGAAAGAGGAAACGCTCGGTACCGCTGAAGTGCGGGATATGTTCAAAACCCCGAAATTCGGCGTTATTGCCGGCTGTTTTGTGCTTACCGGCGTGATAAAACGGAGCGCAAAGGTACATGTCATCAGAGACAATATTGAAATCTATACGGGCAAAATAGGGTCTCTGCGCCGTTTCAAGGATGACGTGAAGGAAGTCGCCGCGGGTTTTGAGTGCGGTCTGGGCATAGAAGGGTTCAACGACATTCAGGTGAACGATCAACTCGAAATCTTTGATATGGTGGAAGTAGCACGGAAACTGCAATAGCAATCTACCCAATGGACGAGGCTCGTTCCGCGTGGAAGGTTTTAGCCGTGTGGCAACCCCGTCTACTGCCATTTTTTGTCGGCGTTACGATACTAACACAGGGGTGTTCGGGCGGGGTTCAGCTCAGGGTAGGTCAGACTTCCGCGTAGGTTCCTTCAGGGAGTAATCACAATTGTATATTCAGCATTTTGTAGAAGATCGCATGACGGCGGCCGTTTGCTCTGTTGCTCCGCTTGCGCCCTTTAATTCATCGGAGTATTCCCTTAACTTTTCTGAACCCACACCAATAAGCCCCATGACTCCGGTTAATGCGTCTCTACCAAAAATATTAGATCGTACTCATTGGATAGTTATTTAAGTCTGTTATTGATTTCCTGAAAGAAGTTTGTAAAAAAATCCCTTATATTATTCATATCTATCTCAAGATATTGTGGATCAGGTATACCTTCAATTTGCGGCAAGAGATGATCGGGGTTATGTTTGTTATATAAATATATTCCGGTGTTGAGTAGACGTGCCAGCATAGTATAGGCGAAATAAGCGT
>JAITAW010000005.1 GCA_031283905.1 Treponema sp.
AGACATACTGTTTGCCTTTATCGCGAACCCGCAGATCACGCTGAAAAGTATTGTAAAACCTCCGCACTTTGTACCGGAAACCATGAGCGCCCTCAAAGTCATTGATGTTTTCAAACAAAGAGCGGTGGATTTTCTCTTTATCATGGATGAATACGGCGGTTTCGCGGGCATTCTTTCTTTGAACGATCTTGTTGAGGAGATTGTGGGCGAGCTTTCCGCGCATTCGGCTGAAACCGAGGCAATAATCCGGCAAGGCGATGGCTCTTTTCTCGTTGACGGCGGCAGCAACATTGATGAAATAGCCGACTTACTTTCACTGCCGAGCCTTATTGACGAACACCAGGAGTACCATACTCTCGCTGGTTTCATCCTGAATCTTGCCGGTGAGATTCCCTGTACCGGCGCATCGTTCAATTACAAGAATTTTGATTTCACTGTAGTAGACATGGACGGCAACCGTATCGACAAGGTGATGATCGTCCATCATGCCCCTCTTCCCTAAAAGAACAAAAAAGAGTATAGTGAATTAGGAGCGTACATGAAAAAAAGCACACGAGAAAACTTTTCTCAAAACCCGGTTAGCGAGAACCTCCGGTTTGATGAAAAAGACCGCTATAGGCTTGGGAAAAACCGTCTAAATCCCGTCTTTCCATTTAAATCCAAGGTTACTTTTTCAAAATTTGACACTTTTAAAAAGCGACTGGCAGTTTTTTTTATTTTTGCGGCGTTGTTGAACGCTTGTAAAAACGAGGAAAAGTCCGGTCCCGCCGAAACCGCAGGAGAGCAGACTGCCGTACCGGAAGCGGGAATTTTAGATAATGATGCCAGTTACGCCTTTGGAATGGCGTTTGCGTTGGAATTTAAGGACATTGGACTTAAATTTGATTATGACAATTTCCTCGCCGGTTTCAGGGATTCTCTTGAAGGTAAAGAAACGAGACTCACTGAAGAGGAAGCGGGAGAGCGGATACAAACGGCGTACTCTGCGGCGTTGAACGTACGGACGGAAAGTCTCATGCAACAGGAAAAAGAATTCCTTGCCGTAAATACCAAGAAGCAGGGGGTCGTTACTACCAAAAGCGGACTCCAATACGAGGTTATTGCCGAAGGGAAAGGGAGCAAGCCGCTTGCAACCGATACGGTGCGGGTGAATTATGAGGGAACGCTCCTTAATGGCACGGTGTTCGACAGTTCCTACGTCCGCGGCGAGCCGGCGGAATTCACCCTCGATCGTGTTATTGAAGGCTGGCTCGAAGGCATCCAGCTTATGAACGTAGGCGGCGCGTACCGGTTTTATATTCCGTCCAATCTGGCATACGGAGAAAGAGGATCCGGCAGTCTTATTCCACCGTATTCCACCTTGATTTTCAAAGTAGAATTGCTTGATATTGTAAAGAATTAGGAGGCATGATGAAAAAACTATTCACCCTGTGTATGGTTGGCATAGCGGCGGCGGCGTTTGCAAAACCGGCGGCAGACATCCAGATCGCCGGACAAGGCGCGCCGGTTGATGATGTCAGTTATTCGTTCGGCGTAGTATTTGGCGTTCAATTCGCGGATAGCGGCGTATCGTTCAATTACAGTGATTTTGCCAAAGGCTTTAAAGATGCTGTTGAAGGCAACCTCAGCTTGTCGGAAGATGAGGCGCTGAGTATAGCGAACGCCGCCTATAGAGCCGCTTTAGACAAAAAAAATGAGGAAAACAAGGCGAAAGAAGCCGCCTTTTTGGCTGAAAACGCCAAAAAAGACGGAGTTATCACCACCGAAAGCGGTCTTCAGTACAGAATTATCAAGGACGGGCCCGGTCCAACACCGCTCGCGACCGATACGGTGCAGGCGCATTACAAAGGCAGCCTCATAGACGGCACGGTGTTTGATAGTTCGTATGATGACGGCGAGCCGGTAGAATTTTCGCTTTCCGAGGTGATAGACGGCTGGGCCGAAGGACTTCAGCTTATAGGCGTGGGCGGCAAATACGAGCTTTTTATTCCATCTGATTTAGCGTACGGCGCGGATGGCGCAGGTTCAATAATCCCTCCCTATTCGACGCTGATATTCGAAGTGGAACTGCTCTCAATTCTGGAGCCGGATGAAACACAAGGTGGTGGTGTGGAAGGCGAAGCGACCGCCGAAGACGATGAAGCAACGCCTAACCCTCTTCTTGATGACGCCGAATAGTAGTTCAAAAAGGAATCGGGCGGTAAGCAGCGCAGGTGTGCGCTTACCGCCCCCCGCCCTTGAAGTCGAGCGGGACACGCTCCGCGTAGAAACTAGCCTGAAATCTCGGTACCGACAAACGCTTTGCCGGTAAGAAGTTTCTTCAAATTAGGAAGATCTTTACCCGAAGCGCAAATAACTTTGAGATTTATGGCGTTCGCGTGGCGGCTCGCCACCGGATCAAAAGGCACGTTCTTTCCCGGCACCCACTCTTCTCCGACCATAGCGCGAAAATCCTTCCATGAGATGCGATCAATAGGCGTTGCGTTAAGATTCTTTTTTGGATCGTCCGTGTACACCTGCGCAATATTGGAGAGATTGATAAGGGAGTCAGCCTTGAATTGTTCGGCGAGCAGGGTCGCATCGTAATCCGAGGAAAATCCGGGCTTCCAACCTGCGGCTAAAAGCACCCTACCGGTAAAAACGACCGGTACGCCGGGATTTATCACTACGTTGTCTTTACAGTAATCGCCCATGACAGCCTTGACAAGCTGGGCGTTAAGCCGCGTCGCCATAATGCCGATCCAGTCCGCATCTCCGTCAGCAACAGCCGCGCCAAGCGCTTCACGCGCCTCGCGGTACGCCTGCTGCCAAATCCTGGCAGGGCCCCCGCCGCCGACTACAAAGATAAACCTGCGCTCCTGATCCGCGTCAAGCAGTTCTTTAATAAGGCGCGTAAAATCTTTCAAAAAAACAACGTCCGCCGTGTCCGGCGCGACAATGGAACCGCCAAGGGAAACAACTGTTGTCATATCCATTCCTTCTCAAGCTAAATTATGGACGCCGCCCCGCGCGCGCTACCGCTACGCTATTGCGTATACATGCCCGTTATGGAGACATCGCTCCACAACGATGAATACGATGTGATGCCGCCCACGGCTTCTTCCCAAAAATCCTGCAACGCATAATCGGGCTTGTGCGTTGTCGCAAGCCGTCCGCGTGGATCCATCTGTGAAAGCCGGTCCTGTCCACGGGAGAAACTTATCCGTTGGTTATCAATGTTGCCGAAGTACCATGCATCCGCGTCATCGCGCAACGAAAAAAGCGCCGGCGCGGACCTCGCGCCAAGCGCCGGATCTAGGGGAACCCACCCAAAGCCGTCAAGCCAGAACTCCGCCCAATAATGCACATGCGCGATACGGCTTTTGTCTATTAAAACGCCGGCGACCGGTATGGCGGGCACGCCAACAGAACGCGCCAAGGCGCAAAAAAGAAGGCTCGCCGAATAGGAATCAGCCTGTTTTTGCCCCAGAATATCCAGCGCATTGTTGTTAAGTGGATGGTTTTGAATGGCGCTGTTGGCAATGATCCACTTGTATATTTTTTGGGCTTTGATATAGGGATTCCGCTCCCCTCCGGTTATCTCTGCGGCGTGCGCCATTACCGCCGGATCATCTGAGGGAATAAGCGGGTCGCTCTGGGTGTACAACGCGGGCAAAGATGCGCTCTGCGTTTTTATTGATTGCGGTTTCACAACGGTCTCCAAGATCGGAAGA
>JAITAW010000088.1 GCA_031283905.1 Treponema sp.
AGACCGCAAAGCCCAAAAGAAAAAGCATCGCCGCCATAGTAACAAGCCGGCTTACAATGTAGGAAACGAGCGGCATCCTGCGCTTAAAGGCGTAGAAGGGTACCCCGATAAGACCCGCCCTCCGCCGCATCTGATTCATCGCGCCTCTTGCGGGCGCTTCCAGTCCGTCTTTTTTCACCTTTTCACCTTTTTCCCCATGCGCGGCGTTACTCCATACATGCGCTTGCCGCGGGGTAGTAAACCGTGCCGGAATTGCCCCTCATTCCCCGCCCGCATGAGCAACAGGCGGAAGGAGCGGGGCGCTTAACAGTGTAAAGCGCGCGCACGGGGCCGATCCCCGTGAATTCCGGCAAGCCGTTCACGTCCCGAACTGCCCCGCAAACCCGTTGCCTCAAGAGGCGGCGCGCCGAGGGGTATGTCTTTTGCGCCGGGAACCGCTACGGCGGGAAGTACGGTACCGCGCTTTTTCCACCGCGTTTTTACGCCTTCCGTTACGGAGTTTCCGCAATAGCAAGCCCCGGCGTTTGCCGGAGACGCCCGTTGATACCCAGGGTCCATGCTCCGGTATCAGGCATTGCCTGAACCGGCAAGGTTCGAACCTCTTCTTCCTTGATATATCCACGATTTGCAAGCCCCCGGCCAACGGCGTTTCCAGCGTGATTTCTTCTTTAAAGACACCCATACGTGTCTCCTCTGTGAGGCGCTTCCGGCGCGGGTCAAATCGAACATGAACATGAAGCGTTCATGATGTCTCCCCGTGGCAAATATACCACTATTGTTTTATGAACTTTAAAATTACGGCGTCATAAAATTTGAAACCGCCCGTACAACCGCCTTAAGAAAAAGGCTTGATTTACAATATGTTTTTCCGTTAGAAAATCTATACATTGCTTGCAATCGCCCCATATTTTACGCTTTGTATTTGCGCAAGTACAATGTGCGTTTGTCATCTTAAGGCCTCCACGATTTTTCCCACTTGATTTTTCATTATACGTTACATTATATAACCAATAATTTCAAGCGCCGCGGATGGCGCTTGCGATTAAGAAATGTGGGCAAAAAACATTTCGCATAATGGGCGGGCTGGAACGCGGGGGAGGAAGGCGTGGGAACAAAGTGACCTAGCCGACTGAACCCCGCTCCGCCAACGGCAAAGAGGGTTTTTTTGTATAGTTGTTAAGAGCCAGGCGCTGTTAGGATTAGGAAAGGAGTATTTTAATGAAGGCGACCAGATAAAAGAAGCCCCGCCGCAAGCAACGGGAAATTGAAGCCTTTTCCTTCTTCGCCGCCTTTTGGTAACCGGGCCCGTATTCCCCCGGTTACCGCCTGTTTTTCTTTCATGGTTAACCCCATTCGGACGCCCTGCTTCGAGCGCCCTTATTATAATTTGGGCGCTCTGCGGCGGGGAGGTTCATTTGATGCGGGACCCTTTTTCGATACCATGTTTGATGAGGCAACGCGCACGCTTGACTGATACAACAACCCCGTGCTATACTGGCCCGTGCGGGATGCGCGGCGCGGCGCCGATTCACAAAAAGAGGGGTAAACATGAAACGAGGAGCCGTCTGTTTAGGACAGACTTGTGTTCCAGCGTCAATTTCCCGCTATTCATCCTTCCGGTATCCATGTTTCAGTATTCGCCTTCTTCCGCCTGGCTTGCCAAGACACGCCGTTTTGGTGATTTCTGGAGGTCTAGAAAAGATTTCTAGAGGTCTGGAAATGATTCCGAGACGTCTATAAATCTTTTCTATAAAAACTATAAAAAAGACGCCTGACGTTATAAAAATAAGGAGTAGTATATGGGAGAGAATTACAAGCGGGGCAAAAAGAGCCAATCGTTCTATTCCGGATGGAACGGGTTCTGTTTCAGACAGAATAACCGGGGCAAAAAGTCCCGGCCGTTCTAATCCGTATAGAACGGGTTCTGTTTTAGGTAGAACAAGCGGGGCAAAAAGAGCCAACCGTTCTAATCCGCATAGAACGGGTTCTGTTTTAGGTAGAACAAGCGGGGCAAAAAGTCCCGGCTGTTCTAATTCGGATGGAACGGGTTCCGTTTCAGATAGAACAAGCGGGGCAAAAAGAGCCAATCGTTCTGCTCCGCATGGAACGGGTTCCGTTTCAGACAGAACAAGCGGGGCAAGAAGAGCCAATCGTTCTGTTCAGCATGGAACGGGTTCCATTCCAGACAGAACAAGCGGGGCAAGAAGAGCCAATCGTTCTGTTCAGCTCTAGGGAACCGCCGGTTATATGATGCAGCCGGCATTCATGCCCGGCATGTATGCTGCAGATTGGGGGGTGGCGGAAGACCCGCAACGCGGGGCTGGAGACAGGGGGGCGCGGCGCGCGGGCGGCCGTATGCCGTATGAGGCATGGAAATAGCGCCCCCCTCTTAAAGAGCCAGTCGGGCTTTTACCTATGGAGTTTAAAATAGCAAAGGAATAATCGGATGAATGTAAACGGACATGAACGTAAAGATGGTATCCAACGCCTCGAACAAGGCGGGGATATTCCAAAGGATTATAAATACAAGTGGTAAAAAAAGGGGGGCTGGGTCTGTGCGTCCTGTTGCTTTTTTCGTGCTTAACGCCCCGATCTAAAACGTCCGGCTTTCTTGACGGCTTTATCCCGCAATGGCGGCCTTTTGAACAAGGCGTTGACATACTTGCCGGCGTTGTCCGCTGTCCGAAGCTGCGGTTTTGGGCGGTACGTATAGATACGTCTCATCCTAATCTTGAAATTGTTATAAGTCCCAAAGAAGCCGTTGACGGACGTTTTGAAGCCAATGTTGTGCCGGCAACCTCTGTTTCACGCTTTGTCAAACGGTTTGACTGTATTGCGGGCGTCAATGCCGCGCCGTTTTATCCGGTCTCTGAAAGGGAAGGGGAGAAGCGCGCTATCATCGGGCTTACGGTTTCAAACGGCGTTGTTGTTTCCGCGCCCGCGGCCAAATACGATGCCCTTGTTTTTTATAGGGATGGTAGGATGGCGATAAAGAATCAGGGGGCGATACGCGATGTTGGTTCTATTTGGAACGCGGCCGGCGGTTTCTACGCCATCCTGAAAGACAACGCCCTTACGGAACGCGCCTTGTCTGATCAGGGCGGTAAACGGCATCCCCGTTCCGCTGCGGGCATAAACGGCGGCGTCCTCTATCTGCTTGTCATTGACGGCAGACAACCGGCGAGCGCAGGCGCTACGGAAGCTGAAACGGCCCTTATCCTGCAAAGGCTCGGCGCGGTTGACGCCATAAACTTTGACGGCGGCGGCTCGACTGCCCTTGCCCTGCGCGCCCGGGAAGGCGGCGTTTCCGTGGTGAACACGCCGGTTAACGGGCTTTTTTCCATCGGCAAGGAACGCGCCGTAGCGACGTGCCTCGGCGTGAAAAAGCGGCGGGAGCAGCCGCGCTGAAAGGCGTTTGCGTCCGACAGGGCTCGAACCTGCAACAACCGGCTTCGAAGGCCGGGATTCTATCCAATTGAACTACGGGCGCACGATGAAAACGATTTTATTTTAGCGAAAAAGAGAGAACATTTCAAGAACAGTAGAGAGAAAAAAGCGGCTTTCCCACGAGCGAGCTTTGGGATAATTCCGGCGCTGTTGGAATGCGTTGCGCCTGTACGCTCCATACCGGAGGCATTGCGCTTGCTTTACAATCCCTGTTTTTTATCATATACTGCTATAAGTACTATGGTAACGATGACAATCCGCCGTTCACTGTCGTGGACTATAATCAGGTATGTAACCGGAGAAATTCTTTTTTCTTTTTCTGTCTCGTTCCTTTTTTTCTTTTTTATCTTCTTTGTAAACCAGCTTCTGCTCATGGCTCAGCAAATCCTCACGAAGAAAGTGCCTGTTCAGCAAGTGGCGTTGCTGATAATCTACGCGATTCCGCAAATCATGTCGTTGTCGGCGCCGTTCGCATCGCTTGTCGGGGTCTTGATGACCATAGGGCGGCTTGCTTCGGACAACGAGGCGCTGGTTATGCTTTCGTCCGGGCTTTCGTATAAAAATATTTTTATGCCGAGTCTTTTTATGGGAATCGTCATTTCGCTGGCGTCTTTTTTTACCAACGATGTACTGATGCCTGCGGGAAATTTGCAGTTTAATAAATTGTACCGGCAAATTCTCGTATCCACTCCGGCGCTGGAACTAGAATCCAATTCAGTGAAACGGTACAGAGATACGGTGATCGTTACGGGAAACGTCGCGGGGAATTCCATTGACAATATTTTTATCCTTGACAAAACTGCGGACGGCGAACGCAGGCTCATCATGGCGAAAAACGCTCAACTGCGGGACGCGGGTAAAGAAGGGTTGAGTCTTGATTTGACCAACGCTTTTATTCAGTCGTCAAAAGAGATCGCCAAATTCGATTACGATTATGCGTCAAGCGCTTTCCTGCGGTATCAGGTGTCTCAGGAAGACCTGATACAATCGTCGACATCCATTAGTCCGAGGGAAATGAGTTCTATTGACGTTTATAAGGAGATAGGCTCAAAGAGAATAGCGTTGCGGACGCGGCTTGACGCGCAGTACAACAAGGTTTTGAAGCAATCCCTTGCTCTGGAAGAGAGTCTGAGGGACGGGCCGTCCGGCGCGGCATGGAACCGGCGCGGGGCGATGGAAACTGATTTCGCAAAAGAACACGCCGTGGCGGCGGAGATCAAAAAAGACAGGAGCTTGTCGCAGTACCTTTTGGAATTTTACAAAAAGTTTTCTCT
Source organism: Treponema sp. (assembly GCA_031283905.1). Taxonomy (GTDB): domain Bacteria; phylum Spirochaetota; class Spirochaetia; order Treponematales; family Breznakiellaceae; genus JAIRKH01. Next base: position 4,722 of record JAITAW010000088.1, read on the forward strand.
GCCCTTTGGGGCGTTCGCGTTTGTGTTTCTGGCAATCCCCCTGGGATTGTTTGCGAAAAAAAGCGGCCAGACCGTAGGCTTTCTGGTGGGAGTCGTCATTTCCGTTGCCTATTGGGTGTTTCTTTTCGGAGGACAGACGCTTGGGTTGCGCGCCGGTTACTCGCCTTTCTGGACCATGTGGTTTCCCGATATTCTTACTATGGGCATAGGGCTTGTTCTGTGCGTAAAAAGGATCCGCAAATGATGACATTGGACAGGTATCTGGCGCGGCAGTTCATGCCGATCTTCATTATC
>JAITAW010000211.1 GCA_031283905.1 Treponema sp.
GAAGCCGGCATTGTGGGCGTCCCTGTCCCAGGACAGGGATAATTACCTTCATTTTCTTAAAACCGCCATGCTTGCCGAAGCCAAGGTGGGTAACGCCGTGTTCATCGGCAGAGGCGCAGGCGCTATCTTCAAAAATATTCCCGGGGTGTTGTCTGTTTTTTTGGTTGCGCCTTTGGCAATACGTGTTGAGCGGGTTAAGAGTTATTTTCACTGCGATGAAAAAAAAGCGAAGCGGATTATAGAAAGAAGCGATAACGATAGAGGCGGCTTTTATCAATACTTCTTTGATATGGATTGGAAAGCGCCGGAAAATTATTTTTTAATCTTGAATATGGGATATACGCATCCTTTGGTGTGCGCGGAAATGATAAAGCGTCTGGCGGATTATTATATCACTGAAGAAACGCAATCCCTGCATGATGCGCGTATTAAGGAAGCCATACTGTCGCAGGAGATCAAGCATTTTATTCTGTATGAAAAAGAAGTACCGGTTCATTTTCTTGAGACTGTTGTTTCGGGCGATAAAATCCTACTGTACGGCGTTGTGAATTCTCAAGCCCTGATTGACGCGGCGATCTCGGCGGCGATAGAGAAAGCGAGGCAATATGATTCCCTTAGTGTGATATCCGAAATTCAAGTGGTGCAAGAATACAGCATAGTTCCGTAATTCTCATGGAGAACTCGCTGTGCCCAATAGTTCAAAATTATATCCTGCCGTTTTACCGCCGGTAAGACGCTCCGCCTTCCGCGATGCTATAGAAAAAATGGAGAAAATGGAAAAATATGAATAGAAGTTATGTTTTACGTTCCGGACGTATGACCGATGCCCAACGCAGGTCATATGAGATGCTTTTTTCGCGCTATTCGATCCCTTTTGAAGAAAAAAAGCTTGATTTCTCCCTTGTTTTCGGTAACAACAACCGTACGGTTGTTGAGATCGGCTTTGGTATGGGCGTTGCTACCGCCCGAATCGCCGAAGAAAACCCGCATGTCAACTACCTTGGCATAGAGGTGCATAAACCGGGCATAGGCAGACTGCTGTGGGAGATCGAACGCCGGAAGATCAGCAATATCCGCATCATCGAACATGACGCGGTGGAAGTACTTGCAACAATGGTACCCGCCGCTTCTGTGGACGGTTTTCACATCTTTTTTCCCGATCCGTGGCACAAGAAACGCCACCACAAACGCAGACTTATACAGAAGCCCTTCACGTCCGAACTTGCCGCAAAACTCAAGCCGGGCGGCTATGTGTACATGGTGACGGACTGGGCGGAGTATGGGGAGTGGGCGCTTGCGGAATTGTCCGCCACGCCAGCCCTGATAAATGCCTATCCATCAGGTTTTGCGGAGCCTCAGTCATGGAGGCCCAAGACGAAGTTTGAGGAAAAAGGGCTTTTGAAAAACAGGGAGATACGAGAACTCTTTTTCAGAACCGCTGTAGGCGGTTTTCTTGCGACATGAGGTACGCCTCAACGCCGCGCCGCGTTATTCCGAAAATGTTCGGGCGGAGTTCACCGGCTTATGCGTCCCGCAAGAATAAAAAACCATGAACGGGACTGTCGCTTTGCACAAGTCGCAAGGACAAAAAATTCGCAAAGATAAAAAACCACTATGAACGGGACTGTTACGCTACGCGCCTCGCAAGGATAAAAAATTAATTTTTTTCTTCCAGTTCTTGGCGCTCGCGTATTTCGTAAAGCCGGCGGTCAAGGTCCGCGAGTTTCATCTGTTGCAGGGCGCGTTTGTATTCAACCGGCATGATCTTGACGAATTTGCGGCGGTTTTCCGCCCAAGCGTTAAGAATGGACGCGGCATACGCGGAATCCGTCCAGTAGACGTGTTTGGCGATGCATGATTTGACGAACTTCTCGTCTTCTTCGGTTTCAAGCCCCGTGGATTCGACCATGCCTTTATTGAGGAAGTAGTCGAAATCGCCGTCCGCGTCGAACACATAGGCCACGCCGCCGGACATGCCCGCCGCGAAATTACGTCCGACCCTGCCCAGCGCAATGAGGTTGCCGCCGGTCATGTATTCGGCGGCGTGATCACCCGCGCCTTCCACAACGGCCGTCGCGCCGGAATTACGCACACAGAAACGCTCGCCCGCCACGCCGGATATGTATATTTCGCCCGCCGTGGCTCCGTACAGCACGGTGTTGCCAACAATGATGTTTTCCTGACTCGAAAAACCCGATCCTGCGGGCGGCGCAAGCACGATACGCCCGCCGGAAAGCCCCTTTCCCAGATAGTCATTGGCATCGCCCGCAAGCCGGAAGGTAACGCCTCTGGTAAGGAACGCGCCGAAACTCTGCCCCGCGGAACCGGTGAAATCAACGGTGATAAAGTTTTCGGGCAGTCCCGTGCCGCCGAAACGCCGGCTTATCTCGTACGAAAGCATAGCGCCCACAGCGCGATCCGTGTTTTTCACCGGCGACTTGAACGACACGGGCGTTTTGCCTTCTATGGCGGGTATGCACTTCCCGATAAGGCGGCGGTCAAGCACGTTGTCAATCTTGTGAATCTGATCCTGCGTACAGTAGACCGCGTTTCCGCCCGGAATGTGCGCGGGTCCGGCGGCTTTTTCCAGTATGCGGGATAGATCAACGGCCGCCGATTTCGGTTTTCCGCTCGCCCGCTGCCTCAACAGATCGGTTCTGCCGATCAGGTCTTTGAACGAGCGGATTCCGAGCGAAGCCATGATTTCGCGTACTTCCTCAGCCAAGAACGTGAAATAATTGACAAGATGCTCTTTTTTGCCGGTGAACCGCTTGCGGAGTTCCGGGTCTTGCGTAGCGACGCCCATAGGACAGGTGTTTTCATGGCATTTCCGCATCATCACGCATCCAAGCGCGATGAGGACCGATGTACCAAAGCCGAATTCTTCCGCACCGAGCATACCCGCTATCACAATGTCGCGTCCGGTCTTGAGTTGTCCGTCCGTTTGCAGGCGCACCCGCCCGCGCAAATCGTTCCGTACCAGCACCTGATGGGTTTCGGCGAGACCGATTTCCCACGGCAAGCCCGCGTGCCGTATGCTGGACTGGGGGCTTGCGCCTGTGCCGCCATCGTAGCCCGATATGAGGATGTTGTCCGCGTGAGCCTTCGCTACGCCCGCCGCGACTGTTCCTACACCGCTTTCGGATACGAGTTTCACGCTGATACGCGCCCTGGGATTCGCGTTCTTTAGATCGAATATGAGTTCCGCAAGGTCTTCGATTGAGTAAATGTCGTGATGAGGAGGCGGGCTGATAAGCGTAACGCCCGGCGTTGAGTAGCGAGTTCTGGCGATGTTAACATCGACCTTATGACCCGGAAGCTGTCCGCCTTCGCCAGGCTTCGCGCCTTGCGCTATCTTTATCTGAATTTCCTCGGCGTTGGCAAGGTATTCGCTCGTTACGCCGAAACGTCCTGACGCCACTTGTTTGATGGCGCTCCGCGTCCACGTACCATCGGGCTTCACCGCGAACCGCTCGGGGTTTTCGCCGCCCTCGCCCGAATTGGAGCGCCCTTTGATCGAGTTGAGCGCGGCCGCTATGGTTTCATGCGCCTCCCTGGAGATGGAGCCGAAGGACATGGCGCCGGTTGTGAACCGTTTCATAATTTCTTCAACGGACTCGACTTCTTCCAAAGGGATAGGCGTTGCGGGCGTAAAATCAAGAAGCCCGCGTATCACGTGGGGATGCTGGTTTAAGGCGTTTGCTATTGAAGAAAACTGCTTGAATTTATTGTAATCGCCGGTACGAGCCGCCCATTGCAAAAGGTAAATTGTCTCAGGATTCCATGCGTGCTTTTCGCCATCCTTGCGCCACCGGTACTGCCCAACGCCGTCAAGCAACCCGTCGTCATTCAAGGCGTTTTTGTACGCGCCCACCGCTTCCGCTTCCAGTTCCGCAAAGCCCGCGCCTCCGATGCGGCTCTCCGTGCCTTTAAAACACTTTGCGATGACCGCCTCGCCGAGACCTACAGCCTCGAATACCTCCGCGCCGCGATAGGAGCGGAGGGTGCTGGTTCCCATCTTCGACATAACTTTGAGCATCGCCTTTTGCAATCCCTTGAGATAGCGTTTCTTGGCGTCCGCCGCGCTTTTTACGCGAGCGTCTTTGATGGCTTCAATCGCTATAAACGCGCCGTACGGCACGACTACATCCGCGCCGTAGCCGAAAAGCAGGGCGAAATGCATGATTTCACGCGGTTCCGCGGATTCAATGATGATTGACGCCTTCATGCGCAGCTTCGCCGTAATAAGCCCGTGGTGTACCGCGCCGGCCGCAAGTAGCGCGGGAATGGCGATAGCGTCCCCACAGGACGCGCTCGTAAAAGAGGGCGGAAACGCCGCTTTCCTGTCCGAAAGCACAATGAGCGAAACGCCGGCGTTCACCGCTTCGATTGCCCGCAGCACAAGCCGGTCAAGGGCGGCTTCAAGGGATGTAACGCCGTCTTGTGCCTCCCTGTTCTCAAAAACGGCGTCCAACACTGCGCTTTTAAACTCATTGGGCGCAACGGCGAGCAGTTGCTCAAGGTCTTGCGGCGTAAGAATCGGGTTTTTCACTTTTATCCGTTTGCAATGCTCTGCGGTCTCCTCAAGGAGGTTCGCCTGGGGACCCACAAAACCGGTTAACGTCATCACGAGGTCTTCGCGGATCGAGTCAATGGGCGGATTGGTAACTTGGGCGAACACCTGCTTGAAGTAATTGTACACCCGCTGGTTTTTGTCCGAGAAAACCGCGAGCGGGGTGTCCGTTCCCATTGATCCGGTGGGTTCCTGACCGGTTTCAATCATGGGGATAAGAAGCCGCTCAATGTCTTCGCGGGTGTAGCCAAAGGCTTTTTCCATGAAGAACGCCTGTTCCGGACGTACCTCCTCATTTTTGCCACCGCTGTCGCTTTGATCCAGGGTAATGATCCGCTTCGTCCATTCTGAGTACGGCTTTTTGTTATAAACAGCGGCTTTCGCTTCCTTATCGGGAATGATGCGCCCTTCTTCAAGATCAACAAGCAGTATCTTTCCGGGCAGGAGCCGCCCTTTGTACTCGACTTCTTCGGGTCTGAAATCCTGTACGCCGGTTTCCGATCCCATTACGATAAGCCCGTCTTTTGTTATGGTGTAGCGGGAAGGGCGAAGCCCGTTGCGATCAAGGGTACCGCCCACATACCGTCCATCGCAGAACACCATGGAAGCGGGTCCGTCCCATGGTTCCATAATGCAGGCGTGATATTCGTAGAAATCCTTGAGTTCTTGGGGAATGGGGTTTTTCTCGTTCCACGCTTCGGGGATCAGCATCATAAGCGCATGGGGAAGAGAACGCCCGGACATGACGAGGAGTTCGAGCGCATTGTCGAAACTGGCGGAATCGCTCCGGCCCGGCTCTATCGATGGGAGTATGGCTTTCAACTGATCGCCAAAGCGGGGATGGCTGAACAGGCTTTCACGGGCGGCCATCCAGAAGCGGTTGCCTTTGATCGTGTTGATTTCACCGTTATGCGCCACAAAACGGAATGGCTGGGCAAGGGGCCAGTCCGGAAACGTGTTGGTTGAATAACGCGAATGCACCAGCGCGACCGCGGTAACAACGGATTCATCCCGCAAATCCGCGTAGTAGCTTTTAAGCTGGCCGGACATGAGCATACCTTTGTATACAATAACCCGCGAAGAGAGCGAAGGGAAGTAACAAGACGCGCCTTTCCGCTTCAGTTCCGCGTGGTCGCGGATAGTTTTCTCGAGTTTTTTTCTGAATATATAGAGGGCTATCTCCAAATCGGAGACTGAGTCTTCGGCGTTCTTTGTCTGCGCCGCGCCGTCTTTAAAACTCAGGAACAGTTGTTTGACGACCGGCTCCGCGCTTTTCGCAATAACGCCGGGCGCATCCGAATCGACAGGCGCGTCCCGCCAGGCAAGCGCGGAAAGCCCGCAGTCCGAAGCGGTTTCTTCGGCCATTTTTATGATACAAGAACGCTCGCTCTCGCCGCCCGTCAAAAAAACGAGCCCCGTACCATACGTACCGGCTTCGCCCAGAGCGGGAATGTTTTTTTTATAAAAATCATGCGGAATTTGCAGCAGAACGCCCGAACCGTCCCCGGTTTTGTTGTCCGCGCTCTCCGCGCCCCGGTGTTCCATGCGCTCCAGCGCTTCCAAACCGCGTTTCAAAATAGCGTGTGATTTTCCGCCCTGAATGTCCGCGACAAACCCAATGCCGCATGAATCGTGTTCATATTCTTTACTATATAGCCCTTGCCCCATGGACGGCTCCTTGTTTACAAAAATACAGCAATAAGCCGATTCCATGTAGTGAAATCGGCTTGTCATTTAGCTTATCATTCGGCTCATTATATAGAAAACAGGCGTTTTATGCAAGGAGAGAGGCGGTTTCAGAATGGCGAACTTGAAACGCCGGCTATCGCGGCTGCCGCTTAACCACGGGGGCTATTCAACATGCGGCCCGGAGGGTTACCGATACACACGAGCAGACGCTCGCCCCTTGCCGTGCCGGTACTCCCGCATCATATCAAGCGGAAGGCAAGATGAACGATGTGAAAAATTTAACCGGAGCGTATGGGAGCGCAAGCGGCATGGCGTGGATGCCAAAATATTTGGCGGTACAGGTAGTGAGTGTGATATATCAAAGCGGCGCTTCCGTTTAGCGTGCATTCCGCCGCGCTCTAATATAGATAAAACGGGCTTCGATGGTTTCAAATGACGCTGCTATCTAAACTGTCATCCCGTCTATTCCCCACGGGATCGCGGGTCTCCTTCGTCTTGTTTTCGTCCTTTGTCTAAACCGCCAAAAACCACCGTGATTTTCTCTGTCTTTCATAAAAATTTTACTAAAAAACCATTGACAAGCGGTTGTAAAACCTATATACTCCTTCTGAAAATAATTAAACCTTCAAAAGGAGCGTTAATAAACCAAAGTGAGAGAGCTGCCAAATAATCAAATTATGTTCAACGGAACAAGCCACAGCCCCCCCCCCCCCCCCGTACGCTCTTGAATTATATCCGGTAAATAATAGTCATTATAATATCCCGCCCGGCGGCACGGGCGCATCCTCGCTAAAGACCGTTTTCTCTGAACACGCTTTGAACATGGTCTCTGTATATTCCTCAAAAAACGCCGG
>JAITAW010000219.1 GCA_031283905.1 Treponema sp.
AACGCAGTTCCCGGCCTGTTTCGCTGTCGAAGATTTTGACGATCGCATTGTTCTTCGGTAAGTTCCATATTTATTTATCTGCTTTTTCCTCTCTTTCCTTTAGTGTGAACACGCCCTAGTAAGGAGTGAAGCCTCACTATAGCAAGGAGTGAACAGCCGCAGGCTGTTTTACTCCTGCGGCGTTGTATCAAGGGCGGGCGTACGGCTTTGTGCCTACAAGGATAGGTCAGACCTCAAAACAGGAACCCTTGCCCGTATGGGCGGTTTAACCGCGTAGCGGCTCCAGTAAGGAACCAGAGGCGGTTCAGGCAAGGAATTACCCTATATTGTGTAACAAAGGGAGAACTTGCATATGATTGAAGGATTGACGGCTTAAAGGCTTGTGATTTTATACTATAAAGGTTGCGGCTTGCGTATGAATTGTGTGATTTACGAGCTTACGGGACGTCATTCCTATTTTTGCAAAAATGCCGATTTTCGGCTTTTTGATAATCCTGTCCGTATGGATAGGAAATGCTTACTACGAGGGTACAACCCTCGGAAAGACAGGGGAATATTCCAAAACGGTGTTTCGGTGGCTTTAGACGGCGTTTTAGTCTTACCTTGTTTTTTTAAGGAAGGAAGGTCTTATGAACAAAAGAATCGTAGCCATTAGTGTTTTATTACTAATGCTGCTTGCCGTGACGGCTTCTGTTTTTGCAGATGACAGCCAACCAAGAGAATATCAGTACACGGTTACTGTTAATTATCAGGACACGCATAATAAATTTAAGCAAATGCAATACACAGTATGGGCTACTTCTGCTAGAGAAGCAGAAACGCAAGCTATGGCACTGTGCAAATATGATATTGAAGTCAAAGGACTCGGTAATGTTTCATCTTGTGCTGCTCCCAATGCAACCGGTAAGTCTAGGCCTGCTCAATAAATAGCTATTATCTGTAGTTGCCGCCGGCTACAGATTTTGTAATTCATGTCTCCTACGGCAAAGCCGCATGGTTATTATATTGATTTATCCTTATGTTTTTAACCCAAAATCACCAAACACGAGTGAACATATCTTCAAAAATTAGTGAGTCGTCTTATTAAAGATTAAGCCGTCTTTATGGAATAAACTAGATATTCCAACCTTAAACGTTCAACAACAAATAAAATATAAAGCAAAAAACCGGCGCATAACCGGTCTTGTATACGCTTCGCCGCATCAGGGCGGCTCGGGCTATGAAAACCGCGTAAAGGGCGCACGTCCGGCTGCGGTTTTCATAGCCCTATTTTTGTGCCGCCGGAATTGAGACGAGGTACTAAACCCCGTTGCAAAATAAAAATATCGATGGGTCATGTTTCCTGCTTCTAACAGGCGGAAGCTTCCGCCTTTTATTTTTATCCTGTACATGCCGTATTGGTCAATCTCCACGATGCCGGGCAATGCCGTTCTATTGCAAAACAGCCCCGTATATACTATACTTTCCCCATGCCGAATCTATCTGTAAAAGAACGTCTTGCGATAGCGCCGCAGGAAATGCCGGTGCGGGAGCCTGCTATACGCGCTAAGACTATGGAAGAAGTCGCGCTGGGCTACACCGCTGAACAAGCGAAGGCCGAAGCCGAGCGCTGCCTCTCCTGCAAAAACGCGCCGTGTGTGCGCGGGTGTCCGGTGGGGGTGCAAATACCCCGTTTCATCGGGGAAATCCAGAAGGGCGATTTCAAAGCCGCCGTTGATATTATAAAGGAAACAAACCTGCTGCCCGCGATATGCGGACGGGTCTGTCCTCAGGAAAAGCAGTGCCAGCTTGAATGTACGGTGGGAAAAAACTTCAAAAGCGTGGAGAAAGCCGTGGCAATCGGCAGGCTGGAGCGGTTTGCCGCCGATTGGGAGCGGGAAAACGGCAGGGAGACGGCTCCAGCGAAAGCTGCGTCAATGGGCAAACGAGTCGCCGTCATCGGCTCGGGCCCTGCCGGACTTGCCGCGGCTGCGGATCTCGCGCGTTCAGGGCATGAAGTAACTGTATTCGAGGCGCTTCATAGGGCGGGCGGCGTCATGGTGTACGGCATACCGGAATTCCGGTTGCCCAAGCTGGTAGTATCGCATGAAATAGACAATCTGGCCGCGCGGCTTGGCGTGAGGTTTGAAACCAATTTTCTTGTGGGGCGTACCGGAGCAATACGGGAGCTTCTTGAAAAGGAAAAATTCGATGCGGTGTTTATCGGAGCGGGCGCGGGGTTGCCGAAATTCTTAAATATCGAAGGCGAAAACCTCGTGGGGGTGTTCAGTGCCAATGAGTACCTCACCCGCGCAAACCTGATGAAGGCATGGGATGAGGAGCGGGCGGCAACGCCGTTGTTTAAATCCCGCATCGCGGCAGTCATAGGCGGCGGCAATGTGGCTATGGACGCGGCCCGCATGTCGCTTCGCCTCGGCGCCGAACAGGTTCACGTTATATACCGGCGTACGCGGGATGAAATGCCGGCGCGCGCCGAAGAAATCGAACACGCGGAGGAAGAAGGCGTTATCTTCAACTTTCTGCGCAATCCCGTAGCAATTATGGGCGATGAACAGGGGCGCGTTGCGGGTATGAAGCTGCAAAAGTTTGATCTCGGCGAGCCGGACGCATCCGGCAGGCGCGGCCCGTTGCCCATCGCCGGCTCCGAATATGTCTTTGAATGCGATACGGTCATCGTGGCGCTCGGCAATGAACCGAACCCTTTGCTCACAAAGACAACCGCGGCCCTTGTCGCGGACAAACGCGGGCGCATCATCGTAGACGAAACCCAGAAAACATCTCTTGACGCGGTGTATGCGGGCGGCGACATCGCGTTGGGCGCGGCCACCGTGATCCTCGCAATGGGAGACGGCAGGCGGGCCGCCGCCGCTATAAACAGGATGTTGGGGCAGCCGGCGTGAAGATTGGCGGACTTTGAATATAGCATATTTAAGCGCTGCGGGTCGCAAGTTCTTAAGAATTGGTGACCCGCGGGTTTAGCCATAAGCATACTCACGGCCGTCTTTGCTTCGCGTAAAACACCCGGCAATAAATCTGACGATCCATATCCCAATATGACCGCATTGAATTATGGGGATACCGCATATGGTTTTACATAAGCCAATTCTGACAAATGAACAACCGCAGGGCAAGCCTCGCGGTATCTTTAACCTTCAAGCTTTATCCCGATAAGGAAACAGTTCAAGCCGCGTCCCCTCATGTATTTTTTGATATTCCTTTGATTTTCGCCTCTGATTCTTGATGTATCGTTGTATCACTTGTTCATCCCCGTGTTCGCCTATAATAACCTCGCGTCCGGAATTCCCCTCCCCATAACCGCTTCTTCCTTTATCCTTTTGGGCGGTATATCCTCCCGCCACTACCGTTTTATCCGCTTGCCCAGGGTCGTGTTTCCCCGGCTCCCGTTCCGGCGACTCGCTTCATCAAGGCTCCGATATTTCCCGTTGGCCACATCCTCCACCGGCCTCTGCTTAAACGCCTCGCCGTATCTTACCGCATCCCCCATTTTTTCACTCCTCATGTGTCAACTTTAAACCAGGACGCGACAATTATTACGGGCATATCACTTTTTACTGTTTGAAGTACCATAGCCGAGGACATCTCCGCTTCCGCAAACCGGACATTTTAACGCCGCCGCCATACCTTCCCCTCATAACCTTTTCGGGTGGTGATCTAGAAAGTATGATAAAGGGATAACGACAACAGGGGCACAAAGAAATACTATGAAATCATGTTAACAACCATAGACATCAAATGCCCCCGTTGCCATAGTGCCAACATAACCGGAAACGGGAAAAAAGCAAGGGGAAACAACATTACCGCTGCAAAGATTGCGGCCGCCAATTCATAAGCGGCCGTGAACGCACTTACAACGGAACGCTTTCACGGGTTAAAAGCATGATAAAAATCATGCCGGTCAGGGGAACGGGCATACGGGACATCGTGACAATACTCGAAATAAGCGTTACCGCGGTCTTAAAAGCGCTTACATCGACAAAATACAGGATAAAACCGAAACAAAGCCGCTATGACCGCCTTGGGACAGGCGAGTTTTGGACGTATGTAG
>JAITAW010000237.1 GCA_031283905.1 Treponema sp.
CCCTCGATCTTGAAGGCGTTGACGCCCGCATCCGCCAAAAACGGAATTTTTTCGATCATCTGTAGATCGGCGGGGCTAAAAAAGTAGCCTTCTTCGGAAGCGGGGTTTGCCGTACGGTACATCCGTCTGCACGCCTGGGTACACATGCCCCGGTTTGCTGATTTTCCGCCCAGAAAGCTGGAAAACAGGCACAGACCCGACTCGCTTATGCAAAGCGCCCCGTGGACAAAGACTTCAAGCTCCGCGTTGGTTTTGGAGCGTATGTCCCGTATCTCTTCAAGGGCAAGCTCCCGCGCAAGAACAACCCTCGAAATGCCGCGCTTTGAAAGGATGTTCACGCCACGGCTGCTTGCTATGTTCATCTGGGTGGATGCGTGCACTTTCAGCGAGGGGAAGTACTGCCGCGCCATATACGCCACGCCGAAATCCTGTACGATGAGGCCGTCAGGTTCTATGCGCGACAAGTAGTTGAGAAGCTGGTACATGCGATCCGATTCCCGTTGTTCAAAAACCGTGTTTACAGTGATATAACACCGCCTTCCCATACGGCGCAACGTACGAATCGCGGCTTCCACTTGAGAATAGGCGAAATTTGCCGTTCTAAGACGAGCGTTAAAGTTCTTTACGCCCAAATAAACGGCGTCCGCACCGGCTCCTATAGCCGCGTCAAGCGCTTCAGGCGATCCGGCAGGCGCCAATAATTCTATTGCGTTCATGATTACCTCATAGTTACAGGCGGTTTATACATGTCAAGAGGTCGAGCTTTGACATTCACTCTAAATTGCGCTGATTATTATATGTATAAAAGATATTTTGCCTATACTGAAGCGCGGAAAAAATGTTCAACTACCATAAGCCGCGTTCTTACCGTAGGCGGAGCCTCCCTGTGTTCTTTCAGCGGGGCAAAACAGAAACGAAGCATGAGCGTGGGCTTGGCGGCGCGTTGGCCTTGTGCGGATAATCATCTCAAAGACTCCGGCGCCCGTCTGTTCTGCGGCGCCAATGTTTCCCAGGGAGAAGGTTCCAGTACATCCTTGTCAATCCCAACATATATCTGCGGTTCATAGTCAGCCTCTGGGTTAAAGGCGTTCTGTGAATTAAGGGTCGCAAGGTTTACCCCGGGCGAGGCAATGTCCGTTATGCCGGCCCGTACAAGGGTTTGGGGATCGCGGGTAAGGCTGTCCCATGCGCGAGAGGAATTAATATAGTAATTAAGCGCCTGTCTCTTGTATTCAGGATTGCCGGTGTAGGCGGAGAGAGTTTCCAACGTGACGCCCATGTTGTTTTCGGCCGCCATAAGCCGCTCTGCCAGGGTGAAATGATCGGGTCTTGTCTGTGGAGAAAGGACGGTAAAACGCTTTTTATCGGCGTTCAGCATATCGATCAACCGCGAATAATAGGCTTGCGCGGCAAAATAATCGCCCCGGATATAGGCGATGTTTCCCAGTGCGTTGAGTATACGCCTGTTGTAGGGCGTCATATCGGCTGCGGCGATAAACCGCTCCTGCGCCAGCGCCCATTGCTGTAAATGGTAATGGGCGGAGCCCATGCGATACTGCATTTCGGGTGGAGACCAGCCGTTTTGCGCGGCGCGGGCGTAGTACCGCAACGCCATGTCCATGTCGCCGTCTTTGGTAAAGTACTCAAGATCGCCCATATCCGCATAGAGCCGCGCCGCTTGAGGATTCGGCGGGATAAGGTTACGGGAAAGCGCGTCCTCATAGAGTTCTATCCCTTTTTGCAAATGTTCTTCAGCCACAAAGAATTCTTTGTTGGCGATAAGCGTCCCGGCGTACCTGCGTTCCGCATCGAGCCGTATTTTCATACGTTTGGCGCTTGATTCGCCTTCCGAGTCAAACAATGGAATCGCGTGTTCCAGTGCGCTCCGTTCCTCGCGGACATTGTCAAAATAATGGTAGTAGCGGGAAAGGTTGTAGTGCGCTTCGGGAATAGCGGGCCCTTTTTCAACGGCTTTAAGCAGAAGGTCGCGTACACCGGTAATCTGTGAAACGTATTCATCGGGAACGCCGTCCGTCTCTTCAAACTGCTTGCCAAAGAGATAGCCGCTCATTTCCGTAAAGGTTTCCGCGGATATACCGCGCTTTTTTTCCATTTCCGGATCGCTGAAGTACCGTTGCAAGGGCAGTACTTCCTTGAGGTTGTCGGTACGGATGAGGTACTTCAACATGCGCTCAAGTACGGGATCGCTCTGTCCGTGAGCCTCTATGTAGCGGGCGTAGGCTTCACGCGCCGTCTCGTATTTTGAGGGGTCGATTTCACCCCATGCAAGGGCGTTGTCTCCAATGGCAAGCAACGCATCTTTGTCGTCAACCGTATAGTCGAGTATGTAGGTTCTGAGGATGCTGTCCGCCTTTTCATAATTTTGCAGTTGATTCGTTTCAAGCGCGGCGTAATCCAATACCGCCCGTTTTTCTTTCGGATAATGCTTGAGCAATGCTTCATACTTTTCTTCCGCAAACAGGTACTGCCGCTTTTTGGTAAAGGCTTCGGCGTATCTATAAAACCACTTTTTGACGGGGCGCAGTTTGAAAGCTTCGGTAAATTTTTTGTTTGCTTCCGGGTATTTTCCATCGTCAATAAGGACGTATCCCTGTTTATAAAACGACTCGGCCCGTAGGGGAATGTAAATAAACTTGTGTGCCAAATAGACAATGGACAGCGCTACGAGTATTCCAAAAAGGGTAAAGCCCGCGACAGGCAGTACTTTGTGGATAAAAATGTATTTAAAACTGTTTTTTTCCGCTTCGAGATCGGCGCCGCTTTTCTTTTCAAATCCTTTCGGAATATTGATGATGCGTCCTTGTATTTTCCCGGCTAAATCCGCGACTTCCTGGGCGGGCGCTTCTTCTACCAACAGCGCGATGAGCTTGGACATCATGTCCGGCGCCACCGCTTCTTCCGCTATTAATTCCTCACAGACGATGCGCAGATTAAGCGGGTAAGAAGCAAGCGCATTTTTGAGATGTTCATAGTCCTGTTCGGTTAATATGATTTCTTCAATATTATCTGAACTTGCGGGTAATCCTGACAGGGACGCGGCGCTTTTATTCAACGCGCCGTCAATATCTGGAACTGTAAAATCTTCTTCGCCTGTGATCAACGCATCGGGCATAGAAATGTCGGACTGCCCGAAATCCGCCGCTTCAAACTCAGACGCCGCCTCACCTGTGGACGGCGCGCCATCGTTGAACTCCGGCAACTCGTCGAGGTTTAGCTCTTCAGGCGGGAGGTCGCCCGTGTTTGGAGCGGGGCCGTTGTCCGCCTGGAAAGGAGGCTCCTCCAATGGCGGAAGCGGCGGGGCGGCGTTGAACTCCGGCAACTCATCGAGGTTTAGCTCTTCCGGCGGAAGCCCCTCCACGCCTAAGGCGGAGCCATCGTCCGCTTGGAAAGGAGGAAGCTCCTCCAATGGCGGAAGCGGCGCATCGTTGAACTCCGGTAACTCGCCGATATTTAGCTCTTCAGGCGGGAGGCCGTCCGCGTTTGGAGCGGGGCCGTTGTCCGTCTGGAAAAGAGGAAGCTCCTCCAATGGCGGAGGCGGCGCATCGTTGAACTCCGGCAACTCGCCGAGGTTTAGCTCTTCAGGCGGGAGGCCGGATGATGCGTCAGGCGCATCCGCGTTGTCAAACAGATCGTCAAAGGAAAAATCATTGGCGGACGCGGAGGAATCGGATTCGTCTGTGTCAAACAGATCGTCAAGGTTAAAAAGACTATTCGCCGTAGCTTCATCACTCTCCGCAGGCTTCACCGGTACCGACACGGGCGCGTTGTCAAACAGATCGTCAAGATTAAAATCCGGTACGGCGTCAAGCGCTTTAAGATGCTCCGCCATAGTATCATCATCTGCGGTATTTTCGAGTTGCGTAGGTATGTTCCCGGCAAAAGCAGGCGATGCGTTGCCGTCAGGTAGATCAAGGTCATCAAAGGGAATGCCTTTTGATGACAAATCTTCCGCTTCTTTTCCTATATTACGAAACAACCTTCTGAATTTATCGAGATTATCTAATGACGGCACGTTATTCCCTTGAACAAATTTGTTTAATCCATCTCTCTGAAATGGTTGCCGAAGGAATCTCCACGAAGTCTGCCTCGGCTTGCCGAATTTGCATTTCAGCTTCTTGAATATATTGCAATATTATCCGATAATTGTAAAGAACCATGAAAGCAAAATCAAAAGTAACCTTTATAATGCTTCTTCCTCTTATTATCGGCACAATTGGCGCGCTTGATACAGCGTCATATCAATTTATAAACCATTTGATAAATTTAAAAAAATCCGGCGCTCCTGAAGTGATGGATGACGGTATCCTGTTTACGGCTCCCGCGACTTATAAAAAAGTGGGCATAGCGTTTGCCCACGAAGGTTTTTCCAAAGTCTACTGGTTCCGGAGACTCCTGATTCCCGATGCCGCGCCGAATCCCCAGCCTGAAGAGGGGGGTAAGCAGGGTCCGCCAGTGGTATACAAGGATTCGGGAATTTTATTCTATACGTATACGGTGCCGGAAGGAGTTAAATCGGTGGAATACCGGTTGATCATCAATGGATTGTGGACTACGGATCCGCTGAATCCCAATCAGCGGATTGACGAATCCGGTTTAGCCCGCTCTATTGCGCCCATGCCGAAGATTTCAAAACTCCTTGCCCCGCAGGATGCTCCCGCACGTGCGGTAACGTTTAGATTTGACGCTTTTCCACGCGAGACGATCTATGTGGCGGGCAGTTTTAACAACTGGGATCCCTTTATGTATGAGATGAAAGAAAAAGAACCGGGCCATTACGAATTGACCTTGAGCCTTCCGCAGGGAACGTACCAATATATCTTTTTCTACCGGGGCGAGCGCCATCTCGATCAGAACAACCTCACGAGAGTGTATCGTGACGGGCGTCCCGTGTCGCAGACCATTGTACAAGGAAAATAAGTGAAAATAATTCGGGGAATAAACCGTTCGTGAAAGCAATCGCCGCAATTATCGCGCACGGCAACATGTCCAGGTAATGTGGGCGGGCGCTTCCCTACAAGGAGCGGCGCGGACGCCTCAAGAAAGCTACTCGGTTTCTCGGCTCTCATTGACAGGGTGACGGAGTTTATTCATAAAGTCAGCGGCAAGGTAAAACTCAACCCGCGATTAAGATTTTTTTCAGGTATTGGGCGTCCAATTAGCCGGTTGAACCAGTGGTTGCACCGCCGCCGGCGCGTATATCCATGTAAGCTCATGTTTATTGTGATGAAGGTGCGTTACCCTGCTTCCCGGAATCGCGGCGAACCGCCGCGTGGTCTCAAAGTCAGGTTCGCCCTGCATTTTTATCGTGCAGACAAAGTTTTTACACAACCCCGACGCCAGCCATTTTTCGACCCATTCATATAAACGCGGTGGATAGCAGATCACGTCGCAGCAGAGCCAGTCAATGCGTCCGATGTCTTCGGGTTTCAGCGTAAAGGCGTCATGTTTTATAAAGGAGACGTTAGGCAGGGTGAGAAGCGCATCGTCAAGAGGCGCACGGTCAACCGCCGCAACCGTTGCGCCCAATGCCGCAAGAGCCCATGTCCAGCCGCCCGGGCTTGCGCCTGCGTCAAGGCAACGATCATGTGCGCCGGGCATCGCGCCGGTTAGAACAAGCGCCTCCCATAATTTCAGATAGGCGCGGCTCGGCGGACGGATTTTGTCCTCTTCGAATTCGATCTCCCCGTTGGGAAAGGGGCTTGCGCAACGGGAGGAGGCGAGCAGGGTGTGCGCGTCAAGCAGCGTCCACGCGCCCATAGGCGAATCCGGCGGCCGCCACGGGAACGGGCGGCGTTTTGCGGATACCGGCGGCAACTTTTCCGTGATGAGCGCCCCGCGCCGGTAGTGGGTGAATAGGGCGGCCGCCCAGTTCCGCTGAATGCCGCGCAGGATGGACGCGGCCTCGGAAATGGACGCAAAAACTGCCCGGAACGGCTCAAGCCAGCAATTTTGGAACCAGAACACCGCGCTTTGCGGAACAAGCGGCGAAGCGCCGTTCGGGATGAACGGCGGCTTTTCTGAAAGATAGAACGGTCCCGCCCTGTGCGGTGCGCCGTCTACTCCGTCCCCGGACAACTCCCGTAAAAGGTGGGATTCAAACCCGGGAACAGACTGATACACCCGCCCCTTAACCGGCGAAACGTCCATTACACGGCGGAAGAACGCCACGCAAGATAGTCAACGTACCGTTGAAATTCTTTTTTTGCTGGAGAAGCCGTTATCATAAAGCCTGCTTCGTACGAATCTCCATTCGTTCTTATCCATCGGGCTTCGCCATGGACTTCAAATTTGCTTATTTTAGAGATTGCTTCAGGCAACACCTCAATGGCGTATACAACGCCCTCCGTCAATTCGATACAAACGGTCGCCTCAATCTTGCAACCGGTAACATTCAGATCTTTCAAGAGAGCGTCCTCTTCAAAGACTCCGGGAAGGCGCACCCGCGCGATGGTTCTGTACCGTATGTGTTTTCTTTGCTCAGACATACCATTATTCTGCGTTATTTATGAATATTCCGTCAAGAGGGCGTTGCGAAAGAAGCCGGAGTGAATGAACCGCCTCCCCGCAAAGTGTGCGAAGCGGCAGAGTACTAAACTCCACTGCGAATAAATTGAGGCTTTCTCAAAAAGCCAGGTTTTGAAAAAGTCTTAATTTTTTTTCAAAACCCTCTTGACAAAGATTATTTTATTTGGTAGATTGCTATTAATTTATACTATTCATATGGTATTTATATGTATTATATCAGACTTCCCCAAAACCAAGCGCTTTGGGAAAGTTCATCATTCACTTCAATATCGGAGGTTGTCACTATATGACGGACGGCAACATAAAAACGGAAACGGCAAGTTCGGCGCGGGCCGGACGCTTTACATGGCGCCTTTTTCTCCCTGTTTTTGCGCTAGCTGTAGTATTGGCGATGCATGTACTGCTTCCCGCCTACCAGGGCTACCGTGTGAAGATTCTGCCGTATTTTACGCGGCTTTTGTACATACTCATCGGCAGTTTTACCGTTTGGGCGGTTGTGGCTGTTTTTAATCAAAAGGCGCGGGAAAAGCTGCTTTTTAAAGGTTCTTTTCTGTCGGTTGGATTTCTGCTTTTGGGATTATACAACCTGATAAGTCTGAAATTCAATCTTCTTCCCAGCCTCTATTTTCCGGCGCCTGAACGGATCATCGGCGTATTTGTGGAAGATTGGTTTTTCTTATTGCGGTGCCTGGTGTATTCCATGCGGCTGCTGTTGGGAGGCTTTTTTCTTGGGGCCGTTCTAGGAGTATTCACGGGTACGCTCATAGGCTGGAGTCAGCGATTTAACTATTGGATCATGCCTTTCATCCGTATTGTGGGGCCTATCCCGTCCACCGCGTGGATTCCCATCGCCTTGGTCATTTTCCTGAAGCCGACCAGCGCGAGTTTATTTCTCATTGCATTAGGCGTCTGGTTTCCTACGACAGTGCTTACCAGTTCCGGGATTATGAACGTACATAAAAACTATTATGAGGTTTCCAGCACTTTGGGCGCGAACACTTTGCGGAATATCTTTTCGGTTGCGCTTCCCGGCGCCATGCCGAATATTTTTACCGGTCTTTTTAACGGGACATCCTCATGCTTTCTTACGCTTATGGCGGCGGAAATGATCGGTTGCAAATTCGGTATTGGCTGGTATATTAACTGGCAGCGGGAGACATTGGCCTACGCCAACGTGTATGCGGCGCTTATCGTGATTGCCGTCACGTTTTCATTTCTCATCGGGCTGCAATTCAACATCCGTAACCGTGTGCTAAGTTGGCAGAAGGGAACAATTAGATGGTGAATGGAGGAATAGCATTGGAAAAGCGGGGTTTAATAGCAATACAGAATGTCCGTAAGAGTTTTCCACAAGGGGAGACCGGAGAGCTATTAGTTCTGAACGATGTGAATTTACGCTTTGAACCCGGAGAGTTCATCTCGCTTATCGGACCTTCAGGATGCGGCAAATCAACTTTGCTCAGGATTATCGCGGGATTGGCGCAGACGGACAGTGGAGTCGTAACGCTGGACGGCGAGCGGATTGTGCGGCCCGGTTTTGAACGGGGATTGGTCTTTCAGGATCCCACCCTGTTTCCGTGGATGACCATCTATGAAAACATCGCGTACGGGTTGCGCTCACGCGGCGTGTATAGAGAAGAAAAGCGCACTATTCCTGATTTTTTTCAACTAGTGGGACTGGAAGGATTCGAGAAATCCTACCCTCATCATCTTTCCGGCGGCATGGCGCAGAGAGCCGCGCTGGCGCGGGCGCTGGTCAACCGCCCCAAAGTTTTGCTTCTGGACGAGCCGCTGGGAGCGTTGGACGCCTTTACGCGGATGAATATGCAGGATGAGATCCTGAAAATCTGGAGGGAGCAGCGCATGACTATGGTGATGGTTACCCATGATGTAGATGAAGCCATTTATATGGCTGAACGGATTGTGGTGATGTCGGCCCGTCCCGCCAAAATCGAAAACGTCATTACGGTGGAAATCGGACATCCCCGGCGGCGCGATGATCCGGAATTTTTGGAGTTGCGTGCAGAAATCTTGAGGATTCTGCATTTTGCCGGAACCCGCGCCGATTTGGAATATCACCTGTAGATAGAAGGAGAAAAATATGGCTATTACAG
Source organism: Treponema sp. (assembly GCA_031283905.1). Taxonomy (GTDB): domain Bacteria; phylum Spirochaetota; class Spirochaetia; order Treponematales; family Breznakiellaceae; genus JAIRKH01. The sequence continues at coordinate 8,661 of JAITAW010000237.1, forward strand.
TAAAAAGCATAGCGGTTACGGGCGTTCTTTCGGCGCTTGTGATCGCGCTTGGAACCACGGGATTGGGTTTTATCGTCTTTCCTTTCGGAGCGGCAATCACCATCCTACAGGTACCGGTCATTATAGGCGCGATTCTGGAAGGTCCCTTCGCCGGTTTTTTCATAGGGCTTTTGTTCGGTGTTTTCAGCGTCGTTCAATCCGCGCTCATGGCCGCAACGCCCATAGACATGGCGTTTGTTACCCATCCCTATATCGCGATAGTCCCGCGTATTCTGATTGGTCCCGTCGCGTGGCTGTTCTACGCGCTCATCAGCGGACAATTGAAGAAGCCGGCGGTGAAACCGGCTGCGGTTAATCCGTTGCCGGAGTCCGCCGCGATAATCGCCGCCGCAATACTAGGGAGCCTCGTTAATACGGGGCTGGTTCTTTCGTGGTTTGGGATTGTGCGGATTTTCCCGTGGGAGGCGATAATTCCGGTGGCGATAGCAAACGGCGGACTTGAGGCGGCGGGGTCAGCGATTCTTGTTTTCCTTGTGGTGAGTGTGTGGAAACGCATTCCTAGAGGGAGCGGGAAATCCCGAATCGGCAAGAATATTGAGCATGACCGCCTTTGACGGAAGCGGATTAAACGGACGTGCGGCGCGGCCGGCGCGGCGTATCCGGCGTTCCGTTGGTAGAGCGCCGCAAAAATTTGCTGCCGGCATCTATCCGCACGGCGGGATGGGTTGTGAAATGTCATCTGCAGGCGGAAGGCGCATTCGTAGGGAAGGGCTTAGATCCGCGCATTCCAAAAATACGGAGGTTTCTCAAAACTTCAGTTTTTGGAAAAGCCGCCTTAGACGTACAGGAAAGAGCGGTCTAAAGCCCGTTTTTTCGAAGGTTTTTCCCAAAACTAACCCGGAAGTAGTTCGCATTTTGGGAAAAGTTTCATGGTTATCACTTTCCTGTGGGAAAGAGAAACAGGAGTCGTTGGCTCCTTATAGTGATGTTCTTCATAGAAGGAGTGAAAAATGAAGAAAATTGTTTTAACAGTGTTGGCGCTTTGCCTCACGGTTTCTTTCGTGTTTGCCAAAGGCGCCGGCGCCAAAGACAATGCCGCTTCACCGGCATCTGCCGGCGGAGACTATGTTCTTAAAATCGGGTATCCGGTTGAGGGCGGGCTTTGTGAAGCGCCATTTTATATCGCAATCGCCAAAGGCTTTTATGAAGCGGAGGGACTCAAATACGAGTGGGTCAATCTTGAACCGGGAACAGCGATGAACCTGTTGACTACGGGCCAAATCGATGTAACCAACAACCTCCTGGCTACGCTGATTCAGCCCATTGCCAATGGGCTGGATGTAAAGATACCACTCGCCCTACATACCGGTTGCGTTAAGACGCTGGTACGTCCCGATTCGCCCATCAAAACGCCGGCGGACTTTGCTCCGGTAAATGGCGTTAAAAAGAAGATAGGCGTACCAAGTCTTAATTCAAGTACGAAGGTAATCCCTTCGCGCGTGCTTGCGGCTGAAGGCTTGAAAGTAGACGGAGACGATGCGGATATAGAATGGATTATTTATCCCAGCGCAGAGCTTCCCCTGGCCTTGGAACGCGGTCTTGTTGACGCTATTGGTTCGGGAGATCCAACGGCCACAATCATTGAGAACGAAGGCAAAGCCCGCGTGGTTATCAATAACGCTACCGGTCATGGGTTGGAGAATGAATTTTGCTGCGTAACTCCGTTCCGCTCCGCGACCATCGCCAACCATCCGGAAGCGGCGGCCAAGTTCCTCCGCGCCATCCAGAAAGCGGCGAAGTGGGTGCAGGAAAATCCCGATGAGACCACAAAAATTTTGGCGGAGAAGAAATACATTGCCGGCGATCCCGAGGTCAATGCCCAGGTTCTCAAGACGTACAACTACAAGGCTTCGGTAAGTCAGGCTCGTACCGCTATTGAGCGCAATGCGCATGAGTTACAGGAGATTGGTCTGGTCAAGGCTGATGTTGACGTGAACGCATTGGTTGCAAACACGTTCTATGCGGTACCGGGTGTGCCGGACTCGCTGTTCTAACACGGTGAAAACACGGGACGCGCCGTGAAGCGCCGCCGCACAAAACCGGCGGCGCTTCACGGCGTTGTTCCTGTTATTCATAGTGCGGCTTCATGCTACCCTCCGTAGGGAAGAACTTAGAAGTATGGACTAAGGACGGCTTAGCAACGGCGATTCTTCCGCAGGTTTATGAGAAGTATAACCGCCTGCCCTTTGATCAGTGTCCCTTACTCGAAAAAGTCTATGCCTTCCGGTATTCCTATCAGTCGCACCGTGATACCGGGTTTTATGACAGGGCGGCCAGTTTGAGGCCCAGCTTGTTTTCTTTTCCCAATTGCTCTATATAATCGGCCATGCCCGCCAAACCCTTTTCGCTTCGGACCTTTTCGGCCAGGTTGGCGGCGTTTTTCTTATAGAGAGGATTTGTCATCAGATCGAGTACTCTCTTCCTGAGGGCCTTTTCGCTGATATTGCCCAGTTTGACGCTTTTAGGGCCGATCTGGAGTTCGAAGACCCGGCCGCCCCAGTAGAACTGATCGATGAGGAGGGGCGCCACCATCTGGGGCTTTCCCGCCCTGGCGGCACTGTGGGTGGTTCCGCTGCCGCCGTGGTGGATTATCGCATCGCAATGGGGAAAAATGAGGGCGTGGGGAATGGCGGTGTCCAGCAGGAATAAGCCGTCATGGTTCCGCAGATGGGTCCCGGTTTTCCACCAGCCGCAACCTACCACGAATTTATACTTCTCTTCGAGGCAAATATTGTGGAGCTTGGCACAGAAACTATCCCTCTCATTATCGTTACAACTCCCGAGTGTAAAAAACAGGGTCGGCCTCTGGTCTTTTTTAACAAATTTAAGGAAATTACGCAACACAATCTCGTTATAAAGAAAATTGTCGTTAAAACAATAACCGCCCATAGCCCAGGGATACTTCCAGTTAGGGTCGGTTTCCCCCAGATATTGGCTGCACATAAGGTAGTTAAGGGCATGGGAAGGGGCATATTCACCCTGATCCTTGATGGGGGGCATTTTAAGTTTCCGGCGTTCCTCGTTGAGGGGTTTTTTGACCATCATATTAAGGCCCAGGTTGAGAAGCCCCCACTGGGCACCAACAAAGGCCCTTTTGGGGCTAAAGGGAAAGACCGGCGGAGGCATTTTTTTCCCCGGCAGGAGGGGGGCGAAACCGGTTCTGATATGGGCCTTCCCGCAGTATTCGGCAATGTGGGCAGCGGCAAATTCGGTATTGGAACAAACCAGCATATCGTACTCACCCAAAAGGGGAATAAGCTCGTCAAACTGGCTTTTAATCACCCGTTTGGTCCATTCGATAAGATCTTTGGTAGAAGGTTTGCCTTCGACCATGCCGGCAATGTCGTCAAACGCCTGGAGAAAATAGTTAAGCTCCGCGTCCTTGGCCAGGGATTCAAAAAGCCGCGGCAGGCTGAGGAGGACATCGTGGCCTCTGTTTTTTAATTCTTTTGCCAAAGCAAGATAGGGGTACACATCACCCTGGGATCCCCTGGTTACAAGAAGTATTTTCATGCAACCCCGGCCTTAAGTTCCGCAGCTTGGGGAATGACGCCTATTTCCGCCAGCTTCCGGGTATCCAGCTTGTATTTTTCTTCCAGCGCCCTGAGCACGTCTTCGTCTATCTTGACCGGCTTGTAGAGCTTCTTGGTTTCTTTGTAGCTCTTGTGGATGAGGGAGATCATCTTTCCGGGATTAAAGGTGATGGAACTCATGATCCAGCAGCCGTGGGTACACCAGCAGTTGGCCTTGTAACCGTGACCTATGGTTTCAATTTCTTTTTTCATGGCTTCACTGCGCATGATGGCCTGCACGTCGTAGTTGTATTCCTGAACCGTGCCAACCGGTTGCCTGAGTTCGCAGGCGCGGAAACGGCCGTCGTAATCCAGCACCAGGGTGGTCTCCCCGGCGGTGCAGTCCATGTTCCAGGGGGTCGGCTTGTCCAGGTTGGACGCCCGGATATTGTACATGGCCCGCATGAGGCCCATATAGAAGTATTTGGTGATGAGCCTGGCCAGGCCGGACATGCCTTCGCCGATGCGCTTTGCATAGAGCATGTAATAAGGCGCAACGGCGTCCTGGATTTTCCTCAGCGATTCTTCGGTCAGCACCTTTACCCCGTCTTCCCTGGTCATGCCCCGGGCCGCCTCGATGGTATGGGTACTGACGTTGAACCGGCCGTAGACCCAGGCTGTAAAGTCCAGAATCTCCTCCACATTGTACTTTGTGATGACCGTGGCGATGTTCTTGATGACCTTCCCGTCATCCCTGAAGTTGTCGTCAATAAGCTTGAGGGCTTTGGCGGCCTGGTAAAAGCTGGGAATTCCCCGCTGGGTATCGTGGGTACTGCCGAAGCCGTCGAGCGAAATGCTGATGGAGACGTTGCAGTCCGGACAGTTTTGCCGTATGCGCTTGAGCCATTCGATGAGGAGTTCGCTTTTTATGCCGTTAGAAGGAAGGTTGATGTCCTTTATGTGGTTGTTTTTATAGAACATTTCAATGATTTCGGGCAGATCCTGCCGCATGGTGGGCTCCCCGCCTGAGAGCCAAAGCCTGTTGAACTGACCCGCGCTTTCGGAGAGCTTTCTGATCTCGTCAAAAGTCAGATCCTCAGCCTTCTGTTCCATATCGTTGGCATAAAAACACATAGCGCATTTGGCATTACATCTCCCCGTGGTAAAGAGGAAAACCGATTCCAATTTTCGTTTGGAATTTAAAGAATTAAAAGAGCTACCTGAACGTTTTATTTTCATAGTCTTAATATTAGACACTTCCGCCTCTTTTGTCTAGGGCGTATTCACACTAAAGTTAAGAGAGGAAAAAGCAAATAAAGAAAGTATGAAACTTACCGAAGAACAATACCAAGAGATAAAGGGATTGCCGCCGAAACGGCGGGGGCATGTAAGGATAGACAATCGAACGATACTCAATGCGCTCATCTTTCGGTGTGAAAACGGGTGTAAGCGGCGGAGTTTGCCGCAAAGATTTGGAAATCGGCGCGTAATCTATGTCCGATTGAACCGCCGGGCGGAACAAGGCGTGTCGGAACGGGTGTACAAGGCGATGGGAGAGGAAAGAGGTCCCGCATCGGACGAGGTATGCGCGCTCGATTCAAGGATGGTCAAAGTCCATCCTGACGCGCGTGAAGCGGGAAAAAACGGCGGACAGGAGATAGGGAAGAGCCGGGGAGGACGGGGCACGAAGATACGCGCGGTAACGGCGGAGGATAGAAGGTTGGCCGCCTTCGGGCCGTTGGGAGGCAACATGCCGGACGCGGCGGAAGGACGGGCGTTTCCGGAAGCTGTCGGAACACGGGAGTCGGGGTATAAACCGGAGGTACCGGCGAAGCGGAACCGGGTTCAACCGTGGAACTATGACAAGGAATTCTATAAAAGGCAGAAGGAGATAGAGCGGTTTTTTCGGCGGCTCAAGGGATTTCGAGGGATTTGCGCCCACTATGACAAACTTGCCCGTATCTTTTCCGCTTGTATTTGTATCGCTTTGCGTTGTGTGAACACGCGCCCGATTTCGGCGTTTATATCGCGCTTGCCATTTTTGGAACAAACTAGCCTACGTCAACGAAGAGATATATCTCATGACACAGAGGATGGAATTACTGGATGGGGAACGGGGAAACGGTGTGCCGGAAAAACAAAAATTGATCATGTATATAAACCGGGGAATAACGTGCGCTCAAATTTCCGGCAGTTTCAGACAGCGGGATAACGCCGTTCGTGAATTGGAACGGGCAAGGAACCATCAATTTTGGTCCGCTCTTCATCAGGCTTTTCCAAACTTATGATGAGATAGTTACAACACGTTTACCGGATCCACATCAATTTCCAGATACACGCTGCCGTCTTTGCCCTTGTCGTACAGCGGAAGCGCTCCACGCGCGGCCGCGTGGAGCGCGGACATAGTTTTTCCCCGCACGAGGATGTGGCGCCGGTAGTTTTCCGCGATAAGCCCGATGGGACATTCGGCGGGACCAAGCATGTCCGCGTCATGCGGCAGGAGCGGCTGTAAAATTGAGGCGAGCCGTTTAATCGCCTTGTTGGCCCGCAAGCCGTCTTTTGAGCGCACGGTGAAGCGTATCAATCTTGTCCACGGCGGAAAATTGAGCGCCTTGCGCTGGGCTATTTCCGCAGTAAAGAAGCCCTCTACATCCAGAGCGCACGCCCGCGTGATGATGGGGTCCGCGGGGCGCAGGGTTTGCACAATGACCACGCCGTCGGGGAAGTAGCGCCCCGAACGTCCGGCAACCTGCACGATAAGGGAAAATGTGCGCTCGGCGGACCGGAAATCCGGTATATGCAGCCCCGTGTCCGCAAGAACCACGCCGACAAGCCGTACGCCGGGGAAGTTCAAGCCTTTCGCCACCATTTGAGTACCGAGCAGTATGTCGAATTTGCCGTTCCTGAAATCCTCCAGCGTCTCTTTGAGATGTTTGCCGCTGTTCATTGTATCCGCGTCCGCCCGCCTGACGCGGATATCCGGAAAGGCGCGGCGGACTTCTTCTTCTATTGATTCGGTGCCGAACCCGGCATATCCGGCGCTCAAGGAACCACATTGGGGGCAGGCGGCGGGCGGCGTCTCGCTATAGCCGCAGTAATGGCAGACCGCGCGGTTCCGCGCCTTGTGAAAGGTGAGAGAAACCGAGCAATGCTTGCAGGCAAGTTCGAACCCGCAATCCGGGCAATGGTAGAAATAGGCGAAGCCGCGCCGGTTCAAAAACAGGATCGTCTGCCGGTTCATTGTAACGGTCTTGCGGATTTCTTCTTTTAACGCGCCGGTGAGGCAGCCGTCCGCATGATCAAGGGCGACAATCCTAATGTCAGGCGTCTTGCCGCCGGAAAGCCGCTTGGTAAGATCCAGCCTCGTGATGCCGCCTCCGCGCTCCGCGGCCAACGGTTTAGCCTGAGTCGTTGCCGTTGGCATGAGCCGCCACGCTTCCGCCGACGGCGTTGCGGAACCCATAACGAGCCGCGCATGTTCCATTTTGCATCGCCTCATGGCTACCTGCCGGGCGTGATAACGCGGCGTACTACCGCTTTTGTACGAGCCGTCATGTTCCTCATCAATGATGACAAGCCCCAAATTTTGTACAGGCGCGAAAATGGCGCTCCTGGGCCCAACCACGATACGGATGTCTCCTCTGCGTATCTTCATCCATTCGGTGAAACGAGCCGCGGGGCTCATGCCCGAATGAAATGTCGTCGCAATGCCGTGAAACCGCTTGCCGACAGCTTCGGAGGTCTGCATGGTAAGGCTGATTTCCGGTACCAGATAGATGACGGACTTGCCTTCTTGCAACATCGCCTCCGCCGCGCGGAGGAACACCTCGGTCTTGCCGGAACCGGTAACGCCGTACAGGTAAAACAGAGGAAAGCGCGAAGACGGCGTTTGAAATGCGGTTTCCCGCGCGGTGATCGCCGCTAAAGCCGCCTCTTGTTCTTCGGAAAGGGAAAGCGCGGCGGTTGTCATTTCATCGCTGGAAAACGAGGGGTAATCGCCGGTCTTTTTGCCGGAGGGAAGCATGGCGGCAAGCGCCTCCCCAAGGCTGCACAGGTAATAGCCGGAAATCCATTCGGCAAGCTCAATGTCGCGTGTACCGAAGGCCGTTTCCTTGTCAACAACGCGGCTTATTGATTTCACGGCTTTTTCTTCAAGTCCGGGCGGCAAAGCGTCCCGTTCGCCCACCACAAAGCCGAGCGCGTTGCGGCGGCCAAACGGCGCCATCACCCGTTTGCCCACGCAGGCGGAGCCTTTATCGTCAATCCGATAGGTAAAAGAGGAGTTGGCTGGAATGTCGAAAACAACGTCTACATATCCGGGCATAGTGAAAACCAGAAGATCACGCTAGTATATTGTACATCGTTTGTCAAGCGTATTGTTGCCAACGACTAACAGTCAACCGTTAAGCCGCGTTATTGCCGTACGTCCGCTATACGCCGCTGAACGAGGCTCATTCGGCAGTATGCGCGTTCATTGTCAGCCGCGCGACTTTCGCAAAAATGTCCGCCATGTACCTGCCCTCCTGTTCGGAAAGTCCGGCGCGGGAAAAGACATCACGGAAAAACCGCTCCTGATAGTCCCTGCCCCGTTGTCTGTAAAACCCAAGGCTTTCAAGAGAATTCGTCACGGAGCGCGTCAATACGTTGATTTGCCCTTTGCTCATGGGCATCCATTGCCCGGCAACGAACCGGACATCGGAAAGCGTCTTGAACAACTCGTATCCGTATATCTGAACCGCGTGGGAGAGATTGAGCGAGGGAAAAGCATCGGATACAGGAATATGCGAGGCAAGGGAGCAAAGATCAAGCTCCCCGTCTTCAAGTCCGGTGCGCTCATTGCCGAAAAGCAACGCGGCGTTTCCCCCACGGTTTTTCAGAAAGAGCGCGGCTTCATCGGGAGGCATAGAGACGGACTTGCGCTTGCGTCCCCGCCGCCGTGTAGTTCCGATGATTAAGGAGCAATCCGCAACCGCTTCTTCAAGAGAGGCAAACCGCCCGGCGTTGAGCCACACATCTTCGGCATGTACGGCGCGGGCGCGGATCGTTCCTTCGTGCAATTCAACGGGATTCACAAGCCGCAGACGCGAAAGACCGCAGTTTTTCATGGCGCGGCACACCGCACCCACATTGCCGGATTCTTCGGGACGGACAAGAATAATGATAATATCGGAGAGCGTCACCGGCGTACAGCGCCGGCAAGTTGTTCAACCCATGCGCCAACCGCATCCGCAAATTCTTTTTTATCCTGCCGCAAGGGGTTTATAAAAGCGATTTCACCGGCAACGGTGTTTTTGGAAAGGCAGGACTTCATAGTATCAAGGCTCTGCCCTTTGTTTCCCGCGCAACAACAGAAGATCGCGGTTTTTTTGCCGGCAACCGGAAGCCGTTTTAGAAACGCGGTTATCGCGGGCGCGGGAGAAGAAGCCCACACCGGAGAGCCGAATATCAAGAGGTCGTACCGGTCAAAATCTATGGCGTACGGCTTCAGCGCCGGCGTTTTTTTTGAAAAGATTTGCTTCACGCCCCACAGGTACTTAAAAAAACCTTTGAAGCGCCGCTCATGTTCAACCTCAATGCGGAATACATCCGTTTCTTCCGGCTTTTGGGCATTTGAAGAAGCGCACAATTTTTGTTTGATGACATCAGCCGCCAACGCGGCGTTTCCATCATATGAATAGTAAGCGATAAGTGTTTTCATGGAAAAACCGGCCTCACCGCGGCGGTGAGGCCGCGGTGAGGCCGGCGTCATCCTCCTTCTATAGGACGATTACCAGTTGCCGCGCGTTTTACGTTCGCCCGGCACTTTTTCCATGGCTTCATTAACCCTGATCTGCCGCCCGTCAAACTCTCTCCCGTTGACGCCGGCAATAGCGGCGGACGCCGCCTCATCAGTTTCCAATTCGACAAAACCGAAGCCTTTGGAATTGCCTGTGTCACGATCAAAAATGATTTTGGCGGATACTACGCTCCCGAACTGTGAGAAGAGGTTGCGAAGACCGTCCTCGGTCGTATTATAGGCAAGATTACCAACATACAATTTCTTGGCCATTAAAATATTCCTTCACCCGGAAACGCCGGGC
>JAITAW010000250.1 GCA_031283905.1 Treponema sp.
AGGAGCAGAAAAAAGCTAATGCGGCGCTCATAGACATAGCGAAACACACCGGAATCCCGCTTGTCGTTACTAACGACATTCATTACCTTGAAGAAAATGACGCTGAAGTTCAGGACATCCTCCTCTGCGTCAGTACCCAGAAAAAACGCAGCGATACAAAGCGTATGCGTTTTAATTCCAACCAGTTTTACTTCAAGACCGGCAATGAGATGGCGGCGTTGTTCCCTGAATACCCGGAAGCCGTCGCAAACAGCGTACGCATCGCCGAACGGTGCAAGACCGAAATTCCCAGGATCAAGACAAAAGACCTCCCCAAATATCTCCCCGAATTCGACATTCCGCTCGGCTTTAACAATGCCGATGAGTACTTGCGCCACCTTACGGTTGAAGGGCTTACAAAACGGTATCCCAATTATGGGGAAGAAATCCGCAAACGGGCGGAATACGAACTTGACGTCATTATAAAGATGGGCTTTACGGGTTATTTTCTCATTGTGGCGGACTTCATCAACTGGGCGAAGGAACATGGCATCGCGGTTGGTCCGGGACGCGGATCGGGCGCGGGTTCCATTACGGCGTATGCTCTCCGCATCACGGACATAGACCCGCTCAAGTACGATCTTCTGTTCGAACGGTTCCTCAACCCCGAGCGCGTCTCCATGCCGGACTTTGACGTTGACTTCTGCAACGAGCGCCGAGACGAGGTGATCCGGTATGTTACGGAAAAATACGGCAAAGACCGGGTGGGGCAGATCATCACCTTCGGCACGCTCAAGGCGAAAGCCGTCATCAAAGACGTTGCCCGCGTTCTTGACATTCCGCTCTCGGAAGCGAATATGATTGCCAACCTCATTCCCAAAGACCCCAAGATGACGCTGAAAAAGGCGTTTGAGGAGAAGCCGAAACTGCGGGAATTGGAGGAAACCTCCAAGTATCGTGATTTGTTCACGTTCGCCCGCAAATTGGAAGGCAAAAACCGCAACTCAAGCCTCCATGCGGCCGGCATCGTTATTGGAAAGACGTCCCTCGTCAACTATGTGCCGCTGTACAAAGACCCCAAAACCGGTGGCGTGGCGAGCCAGTACACTATGGATGTCATTGAGGAGCAGGGGCTGGTAAAAATGGACTTTTTGGGGCTTAAAAACCTTGATCTCATCAAAAACACCATTGACCTCATCAAAAAAAGGGGCAATGAATACGCCGATTTTACCATTGACGCCATCCCCGAAGACGATGAGGCGACGTTTAAGATGCTGGGAGAAGGGAGGAGTTCGGGCATTTTCCAGTTTGAATCTCAAGGCATGCAGAACGTTCTAAGGCAGGCGAAACCGACCAGCATCGAGGATCTTATCGCCTTGAACGCCTTGTACCGCCCTGGACCTATGGACTACATTCCTCAGTTTATTGAGTCCAAATGGGGGCGGCAGCCCATAGTGTATCCGGATCTGTGCCTTGAAGATATCCTCAAAGAGACCTACGGGGTCATCGTGTATCAGGAGCAGGTTATGCAGGTCGCCCAGCGGATAGCGGGTTACTCACTGGGGCAAGCCGACATGCTGCGCCGCGCAATGGGAAAAAAGAAGCGGGAGATCATCGACAAGGAAAAGGCGCCGTTTATCGCGGGCGCGGTGAAAAACGGGTTTAAGGAAGCCGACGCGGACCGCATTTATGAGATTTTGATTCCTTTTGCCAATTACGGTTTCAACAAGAGTCATGCCGCCGCGTATTCGGTGCTGGCGTATCAGACCGCGTATCTCAAGACGAATTTTTCCGCTGAATTTATGGCTGCGAAACTCACGAACGAGATCTCCGGTACGGACAGTCTACCCGCCTATATTGACGAAGCCCGCAAAATGGGGCTTGTCATTGATCCGCCCGACATTAACCGTTCCGACCGGTACTTCTCCGTTGCGGATGGACGCATTGTGTACGGCTTTCTCGGCATAAAGGGCTTGGGCGAAGGACCCGCCAACGAGATAATTTCCTGCCGCGAAAAAGACGGTCCGTACAAAAGCTTTCTGGATTTCCTTGAACGTGTGGATATTAAAGCCGTAGGTAAAAAGGTTGTGGAACTGCTCGTCCGGACCGGCGCATTCGACTCGTTCGGACTAACGCGGGCTACGCTTGTTGAAAATCTTGAACAGGTTGTGGAAGCTCTGCAAAAAAGCAAGGAAGGCAAGGCGTACGGACAGGGCGGTCTCTTTGACGATGAGCCGGAAGATCGGCGGCAACTCTTTCGTTTTGTTGAAAAGCCCGAATGGACGCGCATGGAAAAGCTCCAAATTGAGAAAGACCTGCTCGGCTTTTACTTTTCAGGCCACCCGATGGATGATTTTAAGCATATATGGGAGAAGTATAGCACGCTGAATTTAGCGGATCTCGACAATGCCGAAGACGGCATGTACGCCGTTGTCGGCATGATCAAAGCCCTGAAGGCCCATCACACCAATAACGGTGAAATGGGGTTCGGCGTTATTGCGGATTACAACGGCGAAATTGAGTTGACGCTTTTCGCCGATTCGTGGGCGTACGCAAAGAACAGCCTTGCGATAGACCGGATTGCAGCGGTCCGCGGCAAGTTCAACACATCCGAGATGCGGGACAAGCCGAGCATCCTTGTTGACGGCGTATGCAACCTCGAAAAGCCCGGTCTTACACAGACGGCCATTGACGCCTTTTTCAGCCACCCGCTTGACCCGTACCGTAAGGCGTGGGAACAGAACTGTACGTTGAACCTTGCGCAGGCGGCGGGCGCGAAAGACGGCATTTACACACTGGTGGGCGTCATCAGGAATGTAAAGCCGTATCAGACATCGAAGGGCGGAGATATGGCGTTTTCTTCCATTGAAGATTTTAACGGGCAGATCGATCTGGTGATTTTCTCGGACGCATGGGAAAAATGCCGTAATACGCTCACGATTGACAAAATCATCGCGCTCAAGGGCAAGCTGGACAAGTCTCGCCGCCCCGACAGACCAAGCCTTATTGTAAATGAATTTCTTGATCCGGATCACTTGCAGAAGGAAGCGGAGTCCAATCCCAAAGACGCCGCGGAAAAGGCGGGCGGAAAGAAACCGCCAAAGCCGCATGCGTCCTCGCAACCGGTCGCGCCTGCGGCTTCGCATACGGAAAAGCCCCGCGCCCAAATCGTGCATATCAGGCTTACGGAGACCGCTGTGGAAACCGCAGTGGAAACCGACAACACGCTCATTGTTTTGCGGGAAACCTTGCTCGAAAAACGAGGTTCCTGTGCGGTGTTCCTGCATGTCCCCGGCGCGGAAGGCGAGACGATCATTAGAACCACTTCTCAGATACAAGCGTCCGCCGATGACGCTGCAATTGAGATGTATGCCCGTTGCGGAGGCGTTGAAAAAGTGTGGGCTGAGTAAATCTGTTCCGATGGCAGTACATACGCTTCGAGAGCTTTAGCCTTTGAAGCGCATGCATTGTTTTTTCTATTAATAACTCATGTTACGAAAACAATCCGTTATCCCCCGGATTAAAAGGCTAAAGTGGATTTTAACGAAGCGCGGCTTGAGAGGAGGTTCAGGCGGATGATGGAAACATTGGCGAAAAAATCCACGGAAATCAATATACGGCGGCGGCGCGAATCGGGCTGAAGCTAAAACGATATATAATCTGTTGGGCAACGATAAGTTTAACAAGAGCGAAATATCGCGGGCCCATCGCGCCGCGACAATCCGGCGTATGAGGAGAGGCCGTCCGCTGATTTCAGTGGCGCGAGACACGACATCGGTCATTTACGATGGGCGGAAGGAGATGGCGGGCAACGGATATATCGGCGATAAAACAATAAGGGTAAATATCCATAGCCGTCTTCTTGTCTTCCAAATTTTTAACATTGCAATTACCCCAATAAGTACCGTATACGCGGGAAGCCGCATTTCGTTGCGCTCGAAGTCGCTCACGAACGGGCTGTATTCAAGGAACGCCTTGATGAAGTTCCGCAGTTCCTTTTCAAAAATTTTGCGCATCCTGTTTTTCTCCGCAATGTCGACCGGGATCCTGTTTGGGTTGAGAGCTTTGGCGTACGCCGTAGAAAAAGCGTTCCACAAAGCAAGTAGGGGCTGGAACACCGCGTCCTGAATGTTGAACGCGGCTAATAAATGAGCCTGACATAGATGATCAGAGCTTTCGCCCATTCGAAAAAGAGGGCGTCTTTCTGAGGAAAAAAAATCGGGCATAAAAGCCTCCCGAAAATAAAAAGATATATAAGGGGGGATAGCCCCAAACCTTGCATGGAATAGCCCGTACCTCATGGGGATAGGCGCGAGAGTTCTTTCCCATGGAGCAAACCGTGCGGAGAAGAGATCGCGCCTTGCGGACGCCATGACGGGGATAATTCTGATTGGGAAAGAAATCAGGAAAAAAATATGGAAGCGGACGCACCTAGACGGTTCGTTATCTTTTACGTTGTCCGGGAGAT
>JAITAW010000001.1 GCA_031283905.1 Treponema sp.
ACTGTCCGCCCTACCGGAATTTCCATTGGCGGCGATGCCCCCCCCCCCCCCCGCATGACCTTAGTGTATATCTTGTTCCTGTAAAGAATAATGCCTATTATAGCGGCCTTTTCTCTCTAAAAACGGCTTCATTCTTTCGTCTCTCTTTACGGAGCGCCGCTTCCGTTTATTATTTTTTCTCTCTTTTATTTCCTATTCTTTCTAGTAAGGAGTCTCTTATGGCGCTCATCAACCGGGTAAACGAGGTTTTACACCGGATCATGGTAAAACTCCGTCCCAATTACTTCACCAATGTCGAGGGCCTGTACACCGCGTTCACGGACAGCGAGGCCGCCCTCTCCGTTGAGGAAACCTGCATCGGTCTCAAAAGCAGGGGCGGCTTCACCGGCAATGCCGGTAACGTTCCGCTTCCGCACCCGCGCACTGGCGGAGCGTATCGTGGTGGAGGTGGAAGGCATAGCCGATGCGCAGGGGTATATCGACGAGTTTATGGACGTAAGCACGGAATCGATGAACGAGACGACTGCGTCCGGCGGACAGTTCGGCGGACAGTTCGGCGGCAGCGGGCACAAGCTCAAGATGACTGGGGACGACCCGGAGGTGGGCGTGTATTTCGTACCCGCTGATAACGGGGTGGCGGTGAAGGTTGCCGGACATTTGGCGGAGAACACCGCGTCCAAGCTGATAGGGGTGATACCCACGTTGTCCGCCGGGAAAGTGATGTTGAAAGGCTTAGTTCTGGGTGAAGGTTCATTCCGGCAAGGAGTGATGAAGCAAGAATGATGAGCGGTGAAAAGGAGGTGTATATGGGCTAGTAAAACAGGTAAGACGGATGAGATGGATATGCGATACGCGCATGAACGGCGTACAAATGCGGAAGGTGTTCCATGAAAGCGGCCGGTGGCTCGCGGGAACCGCCGCGTAAACATTACGAAGGAATTCGTATGAAAAGAGTTATGCGCCATTTTTTCTGAAGTTTTTTGGAATAATGGCAAATCCAAGCATAACGTGAAAAGCTTTGTTACCAAAGTAAGGAGAAAAAAATGGTAAACAAAAAAATGTTCTTGGGAATACTGGCAATGGTACTGGTGTTCGGAATGACGGTTGTTGGGTGTGTAAGCTCTCGTGCTCCCAAAAGCTTCCAAAAAGGCAGCGGCGGCGATACTACTATTTTGCTTCGTCAAGGCTTAGACTTTGATCAAGCTTTTCGTGAAGTTGCCTTTCTTCTTAACAGGCACGGCTTTGAAACTGAGACGATACAACCAGAGGTTGGTTATATACGTACTCGCTGGAATTTTACATGGAATGATACAGGCGAATCTTTGGAAGCGTACAGGGTACGCATTCTTTGTAACTTTAATCCCAGTCGAACTCAGTTAATAATAAAAGCTGAGGCGGAATATTTAGAAGGGGGAATTTGGGTACAGGGCTTTGACTCAAGAGCTATAGAAACCTTGCGTACCGATCTCAATAATGTTGTTGGTAATTAATCTAGATTATTAACAAACGGTGGAAGACGGGTTCGTGGCGGATTACAACACAATCCGGCGGAGACCGGAAAGCCCCCGTCACTTGGATGCAAGCGGCGGGGGCTTTTTTTGCGAAGGGCGGTTCATTGACAATTCTTGAAATTTGAAATAGTTTATAAGCCATCGATGTTTTTGGAGGACTCATTTATGGAAATAACCATTGAAGAATTAAAGATTCAGCCTGACGAGATTATTTCGCGTGTCTGTCAAGGGTCCGCTATAACTATACTATCCAACGGCAAGGCGTATGCCCGGATAATACCTTTAGGAGAAATATATAGCTGATATTACTTATTTGAAAAACTGGCCGCGTATATCGGAAACAGCGTAAAAGAATCGAAAAAAAAGAAGCCGCCGTCAAATTATTCAAGGACGGTGCATCGTCAACAACGACCTTAAAACAGCGTACGCGGAACAATGTGTTGTATACGCCAAAAATTTCCCCAATTAAAAAGATAACAAAAATACGCGCTATGCTTCGCGGAGAGACAACGAATTACAAACATGCAAAGGCTTCCGCCCCGCAGTCCGGCTAAACAATATTCGCAACATGTACGCCGCCATAAGAGTAACATTGAAACAGCGGCAACCCCGCTCCCGGCGGCCCGTATGCGGCGGACGGTTTGCTCATGGGGCAAAAACGTTGAAATTATTGCGGTTATTAAATGATACCGTATAAAATATTCATTGGACGCAATCGCTGTCGGGAACGCCCGCCCGTAACGATCTCGTAAAATACATAACTGATACCGGAGCGCCATTTGAGCCTAGCGCAATTTAGATATTAGCCCGTTGCCTCAGTCTCTTCCTGCGGCGGTATTTTATGAGGAACGGTTTTTGGAATACTTTTGCGGCTTAAGCGGCAAAGAAGAAACTCCTGATAGCGAAATCTAAATCTTCACCGGCTATCATAAACCATTCAATCACATCTTTAATATCCATATATCATTTTCCCCTTCTGATATACGGTTCTCTCAAACAGATGTTCATTTTTCTAATATTGAACTCACTTTCACTGACTAACAATAAATCAACAAAAAATATTTTTTATGACTAAATCAATCATTATTTTCCCATAAATTTCCAAAATGTTACCCGCGTTATCCGGAAGCACAAGATATATATCTATATCACTTTTATCCGTTGGTTTTCCACAAGCGTAAGAGCCGAATGAACCTCCTCGCCGCAGGGTAATAAAGAATGGGGCTGTCTAGGAAGTTAGTACAGACAGCCCTTAGGTTTTTCGTTTATCTAAAAAAATGAGACTTTTGAGCTTTACTATATGCGCCAAGGTGAAATAATCCGAGGTTTTAGCTCGTTTTTTGCCGGTATATCCGGTATATTTGCTTTATATCGTACCCAAGGGAGAATAATCCCCACTCGGCAGATACTTTGGCGTTGCCCCGCAACAGAAATCTCCGGTATCCCCGGTTCCCTTTTATTTGACCGAATACCGTTTCAACTTCAACAGAGCGCTGTTTCCGCAAGTTC
>JAITAW010000021.1 GCA_031283905.1 Treponema sp.
CTTCACGCGGGACGGCGGCATCCAATCGTTTGATTTTGCCATATCTTCTCCTTGTTCTCTATAATTTCCCGGAATCCCGGGCGTAAAGACGGGAAACACATGAAACCGCGGGCGGGGCCGGGACGCGCCGGAATCCCCGGCTTTCGCGTCCGCGCCCGCAGCTATCACGTCAATAGCCGCGGCTATCACGTCAGTAGCCGCGGCTTTCGTGTTCATAGTCGTGACTATCGAGTCAATAGTCGCGGCTTTCAAGTCAATAGTCATGGCTTTCAAGTTCATAGTTGAGGCTTTCGTGTTCATAGTCGCGGCGGTCAACGCGGAGGGCGCGGCGGTCAAGCCCGTAGCCGGGGTTTTCGCGCCTATAGCCGCGCCGGTCGCGGACGCCGACGCCGCGCAAGCGCCTTCCGGAACGGATAGTTTCACGGACCGGGCGTTTTTTGAGAAAACCGCGCCGCATCGGGCGCGGGCATTTTATATGGAATAGCCGCGTGTTTTTGAGTTACGTCATGCGGGAGGGGAGGTAAACCGTCCGCTTTGGGGGCGGTACGGAAATCCGCCGTTCCGCGGGTTTCCGCCCTCAACTGCGGACGCGCTTCTTGTCATAACGAGTTTCCTTTGCTTTAATAACCCCGCTTTCGTGCGCATGGTACTGGTTGTACCATATATTACGCTTTCTGTCAAGAGTAATCGGGGACCGCGTGAAATCCGAGGCCTCAGCGTCCCGCTAAAAAATGCGCGCCAAGCACGATAAAGTATTGAATAAATTTTGTTTTTCAGATATTATAGTAAAAGAGTGAACAATCCGCCGCCTTCCAATGAGCTTGGAAGGCGGCGCGGCAATAACTGGCGCTCCAATTTAAGTTAGAGAGGTGTGGAATAGTGGACATCGGACAAATCCATAGCAAGGAATATGAGTCAGATGCCGGCCTGCCTGGACAGATTGCCATTGCCCGCGCTCCGGGACGGGTGCATCTCTTGGGGGAACACGGCGATCCCAGATTTTCTTCATGTCTCTCTTCCGCGATTGACAAATATGTATATGTGGCGGTCAGCCAGCGGAAAGACAATTCCCTGCGTTTTTTTGCGGCGAATTCTGACGAGCGCAAGCGATCCTCCATCACGAATCTGAAATACAAACGGGAAGACCGGTGGGCAAATTACATCAAGGCGACGATTCAGGCGTTCGCGTCCCTCGGTTGCCTTGCCAAGGGGCTTAATGTTACGGTGCGGGGGCGCGTTCCCCAGCAGGTGGGGCTCGCGTCTTCCTCGTCTATGGAGATTGCGACCGCGGTCGCGCTCCGCGCGTTTTTCAAGGTGACCATAACGGATCGGGAACTTATCGGGCGGCTCATCAAGGAGCGGGAAGCCTTTTTTGGAAAACCGGCTCCTTTCACGGATTACGCGGTGATCCTCAACGCCAAAGCGGACGGCTTTATCATTGTTGACGAGCATAGAAGGGAAACAAGAATCGTTCCCGTAGATTTTACGGGTTATAAAATGCTGATAACGGACTCGCGGGTGCCGCGTTTTAACGTTGAACAGGAACTGCGGCAGAGGCGGCACGATGTACGCAAGGGTATTGAGAGCCTTTTTCCCCAGAAAGAATTAAAAGAGATAAACGAAAAAATGTTCGCGTCCGTGAATCCTACGGAACTGCTGTCGGGGTTGCCGGAGACGGTTAGGCGGAGAGTGCTTTTTGTTATTCAGGAAACGCGGCGCATTGCCGAAACTGAAGACGCCTTGAAGAAAAAAGATTTTCAACTCTTTTCCCGGCTCATTTTCCATTCGCACGAGGGTTTGCGCGATCTCTATGAAGTGTCCTGCCCGGAAATAGACTGGCTTGTAAAGCGCGGGCAGGAATGCGAAGGCGTTTACGGGGCCAGAATGACCGGAACCGGGTTCGGCGGCTGTACGTACGCGCTCATCAAAGAAAGCTCTATACCGGAATATAAAAAACGTATTGAAGATTATGAGAGGATATTCGGTTTTCATCCGATAATATATGAAGTAGTACCCGCGCAAGGAGCGAGTTTAATTTCCGTATGAATATATTGATGACTAATGACGACGGCATAGATGTTGAATGGTTTGTCCTGTTTGTTAAGGCTATGCGGGACATGGGAAAGGCACGAGGGCACGCGGTGTACGTTGTCGCGCCTGAAGGCGAGCGATCCGGTTTTTCCCATTATATCACCTTTATAGCCGGACCGGTACATCTGAAAGAACGGGAAGAAAACATGTGGGCGTGTTCAGGCACTCCGGCGGATTGCGTCATGATGGCGACCTTAGGCGCGCTTCCTTTTACGGTTGATCTGGTGGTGTCCGGTATTAACCGGGGCGCGAATCTCGGCACGGATCTGGTGTATTCGGGAACTGCGGCGGCTGCGCGGCAGGCAAGCCTGCACCACATTCCGGCGGTGGCGTACTCGCTTGCCTGCGTGTCAAAGCCGCTCTACTGGGAAAAGGCGGTGTCGTACGCGGTTGGGCATGTGGAGGAATTCACCGCGCTGTGGCGGGATGATATTTTTATCAATGTCAATCTTCCGAATTCCCCCTCCGGCGCTACGGGATCGAAAATTACCTTTCCGTCGCGGCGGATGTATGAGGCGGATAAGATTGAAGTGTTTGACGCGCCGGATCATAAGCGGTACTGCTTTATGAATGGCGGGGCCGTGGAAACAGTGCCTGAGGCGGGGTCGGATTACGACGCGGTGTCGTTAAACTTGGCGTCAGTAACGCCGGTGTTTATTCATCCTGTCGCGGCTTGGGATATGTGCGCTGGAGCGCCGGGACACGCTGGCGTGGGATTCCGCCCCAAAAATTAAAACAGAGGGAAAAAGGATTTATCGGCAATGGAAGAAGTTGCGGTAGTTGCGGAAGCGGCGGCGGTCTCTCAAGAGGGAATCGCCCTTTTTCAAAAAGGCGATTGGAAAAACGCGCTTGAGTTTTTTCTAAAGACGCGGCCCGAAAATACTGATGAAATACTCGAATCGGCGTATTATACGGGCCTTTGCTATGCGAAACTTAAATGTTTTGAGGAAGCCCAGCCCTATCTTGAAAAATACATCGCTAACGCTCAAAACAGCGTGCGGGTGTATCAATGCCGTATGACGCTGGCATATGCATATATAATGACTAAAAAGGCGCGGAAGGCCGAATACGAGCTTACCGTGCTGATAAACAGCGGGTTCGAGTCCGCGCAACTGTACGCGACAATGGCGTACGCCGCGTGGTCGCGGCAGTCCTATGGCGACGCGATAGCGAGCTACGAACGGGCGCTGAGTATTGATTCCCAGAACCTTACGGCGTTGAACGGGCTCGGCTTCATTCTCGCGGATACCGACAAGGATGTAAAGAGGGGGCTTCGCTTCTGTAAGCGCGCGGTTGAAAAAAAACCGGGCAACCCCGTGTACCTTGATTCTTTGGGATGGGCGTATTACAAAAACGGGAAAAGAATAGAGGCAATAAAATTCCTCCTGAAAGCAAGGGAGAAGGATCCTGATAACCCGTTTATTCGGGAGCATCTTAAAATGGTTGAAGCGGCAAAATGAAACGCTCAGGATGGTTCCGGTTATGCGGTTGTTTTTTCTTGTTCATGGCGTCCTTTGCGGGCGGGGCGGTTCCCTTGTTTGCCCAGCAAGCGGATTTCACCGTTGGCAACGCGGATCTTAACGCCCGCTATGCGCGGGAAGAGTTCAGAATAGGGGTACAGGCGTACAATAGATTCGCGTTCAACGAGGCGATTCTTTCCTTTGAACGCGCCCTGTCTT
>JAITAW010000027.1 GCA_031283905.1 Treponema sp.
ACATGCTGGAAGGCGCAAGACACGTTCTAAAAGAATATGCACCGAAACTGGCGATCTGTACCTATCATTTACCTGACGATCCTAAAATACTTAAAAAAATTATAAAAGACGCAAATCCAAAGTATAGTATTTTTGAGAAATACCGGAAGCTATACGCATATACCGAAAAAGATAGATAGAGACCGAACCTTGAGTGTATCGGGGCGCCGTGCAGCGCAACGCAGGTGCCCGCCTCGGCTAATGGAAGCGCCCGCCCCGGCGCTTCCTGCCTAGAACCGGTAGCGGTTCCTATCTAGAACCGGTAACAATTCCAGCCTAGAACCGATAGTGGTTCCTACCCAGAACCGGGGGCGGTTCCTACCTAGAACCGATAGTGGTTCCAGCCTAGAACCGGCGGCAGACCTTGTTGCTGCTTAAAAAAACGCTCTTGCCATTGCCCTTTACCCCTCTTTCTGCTATAGTCTCATCTATGAATATGGAAGCCTTTATTCTGGGGTGCGGCGGCATGATGCCTTTGCCTAACCGTCATTTAACATCGGTGTTGCTCCGCCGCGAGGGGGAGTTGTTCCTGTTTGATGGGGGCGAGGGAACGCAGGTGTCCCTCCGCAGGCTCAACCTCCGGTGGAAGAAAATATCCGCCATTTTCGTGAGCCATACCCACGCGGATCATGTTACCGGCATTCCGGGGTTGCTTATGCTTTCCTCTCAAGTGGACCGTGATGATCCGCTGTATATCATAGGGCCTCCCCGCATTGCGGAATATATCGAAACAAGCCGCCGCGTACTTGATATGTACCTCAGTTACGAGATCATAGTAAAAGAAATAACCGCCGCGTCTACGGTGTGGGAAGGAGAGGGATTCCGTATCCGCGCCTTTCCGTTGCGGCACACAAAACCCTGTTTCGGCTACACGCTTGAAGAAGACAAGCGCCCGGGCGAATTTCATCCTGAAAAGGCGCGGGCGCTCGGCGTGCCGGTGGGCCCCTTGTGGGCGAAATTACAGGCGGGCGAACCCGCGCCGGCTGCGGACGGCTCCGTGGTGAAGCCGGAAGATGTGCTGGGTCCGGCGCGAACCGGCAGAAAATTCTCTTTTGTTACCGATACGCTTGCCTTTCCGGATATTGCCGGAGAAGTCGCGGGGTCGGATCTGTTTGTCTGTGAGGGCATGTTTGAAAAGGCGCTTCTGGAGACCGCGCTCGAAAAAAAGCACATGACGGCGGAGCAAGCCGCGGTTCTCGCGGCAAAGGCGGTCGTGAAGCGCCTCGCGCTTATCCACTACAGCCCTCGTTATAACGATTACGATCTGAAACGCCTCGTAAAGGAAGCCCTGCCGGTGTTCTCACAAACGGTTCTTTCAAAAGACCGGATGGTTTTTTCTATTGAATATGTAGATTAGGAGCGTAGTATGAGTGATGAAAGTATTCGTCTTGGAACTATCCGTCAGGATAGAAGTCTGCACGTGGTTACCGGAGCCGCCGGGCGCACGGGACTTGCGCTGTGCGCGGAACTGAAGTCCCGGGGCTGCGCGGTACGCGCCCTTATACACCGCCGGAATGACGGCGCGCTGTCGTTTCTGCGGCAATACACGGATGAGATTATTACCGCGGATATACGGAAACCGGAGGAGTTGGCGGGCGCGTTTGCCGATGCGGCCTATGTCTACCATTTGGCGGGCGTTGTTTCCATTGCCAGCGCCATAGACCCGGATTTATATGAAGTGAATGTTGCCGGCACGGCAAACGTGATAAACGCCTGCTTGAACGGCGGCGTCAAGCGGCTCGTGTATACCGGCACCGTGCATACGCTGCCCTTTCACGACAAAACCTCGACGCTCAAGGAAACGCCGCGTTTTGATCCTGACGCGGTGCATGGGGCGTACGCCGTTACCAAGGCGCAGGCGTCCAATCTGGTGCTGGACGCTGTGCGCGATCGAGGGTTGGACGCGGTTATCGGTATGCCGTCCGGCATTGTCGGCGGTTTTGAGTTGAAGCGCTCAAATTTCGGGCAGATGGTCGCAGATGTGGCGGAGCGCCGGCTTCCGGTGTACCTCAACGGGCGCTACGATTTTGTGGATGTACGGGATGTGGCAAAAGCCCTTGCGGATATAGCTGAAAAGGGCGTGAAAGGAGAAAGTTACATTCTTTCGGGGCATGTTGTTTCGGTTAAAGATGTGGTCGGTATGGCGGCTCGGGCCGCGGGCGTACGTCCGCCAAAAATCTGCCTGCCCCTGCCTCTGGTCGCGTTTTTCTCGTATTTTGCTGAATGGTACGCGGTTTTGACGAAACAAACGCTCATGTTTACGCCCTACGCCATAAAAGTGTTAGGGGACAACTGCAATTTCACTCATGAAAAGATCAGCGCCCTTACCGGCTACTCGCCCCGCGCCATTGGGGAAGCCATTGCGGAACAGGTTGATTTTTATTTCAATGTCTATAAGCCGTATTGTATGTGGGCCGCGAAGAACGGCTAGGGTATGACGAAGATATACTATTTCAGCGGAACCGGCAATACCTTGTGGTCCGCGCGGCGGCTTGCGGAACTGCTGCCGTCCCAGGCATGTGAGATTTTCAATATTGCCGCGGAGATGGGGCGGACATCCGTAACAATAGAAGCGGACGCCGTGATTGTCTTGTTTCCGGCATACGCATACCAAACGCCGTCCATGGTGCGGAGGTTTCTTTTGAGAGCGGAAATCCGCGCCCCGTATATTGCCGCGCTGGCGACATTCGGATCGGATCCGGGCGGCGCTCTCGCGGAAGCAAGCCGTATTCTGAAGCGGAAAAAAACGCCGCTGTCCTTCGCGGGCGGCATCCCCTGCGTGGAAAACTATATCACGATCTTCGGGGTTCCCTCGCGTGAGACAAAAGAAAAACGCCTTGCAATGCAAAGAAGGGCTACGGAAAACATGGCGCGGATGATTGGGGAACGGAAGATAAAGCGCGTGGGTTTGACGTTCCGCCCTTTTTCGGCGCTTATTTCTTCGCTTTTCCGCGCGGCAAAAAGGTTGTTTGTGAAGGGATACAAGGTAACAAACCGGTGCAACGGATGTACTTTATGCGCGAGGATATGTCCTGCGGGCGCCGTCACCATAATAGAAAATAAGCCCGTTTTTTCGACCGCGTGCGAGCATTGCCAGGCGTGCCTCAACTGGTGTCCCATGCGGGCTATCCGGTATATCCGCATCACGCCGGATTCTGAACGGTACCATCACCCCGATGTAAAAGCCGCCGACATGCTGATACGGAATCTTTGACTTTATGAATAGCCGGCAGTATATTAGAGTCGTTCGGAAACTTGGTTTCCGAATGGCATTCCGGCTGTATACAACGGTTTGGCGTCCCGAATAAGGAAATGCGAAGTATTTGCAGGCAAACTGTGGGTGGAGTGAGGCGTGGGAATGGAGCGTTCCCCAGCTACGCTGGGGCGCGGAAAGACCAAGACTTTATGATTATTGAAATAACGGGTATCCTTATTCCGGCGGGATTAGGGAGCCGGGACCGGTTGCCGCCCGGCGAGAGGCTGCGGCCCGTAAGGGCAGACCTCGCGCCCTAGAATAATCTTCAACCGGCCGCCGGACGAACAGATGCGGAACGCCGC
>JAITAW010000031.1 GCA_031283905.1 Treponema sp.
GGCAATACCGAAACCGGCCAGTACGCCAACTGGTATACCCGCCGTTCCGGGCGGATTGAACATCTAACGTACAACGATATACGGTCCGTAATGGATCTTGCAAACGGGCCGGATGAGCGCAAAGAACTGATCTACGATCCCGTGCCCCAGGCCATGGCCGGCAAGGATACCTACACCGTCAAAATCAGCGCGCCGATCATTCACCGCCAGACGGGCCAAGTGGTAGGCAGGGTTGGGGTGAACGTGGATACCGCCGAGACCCGGCCTGTGGTGGAGGACACCATAAAGACCAACCCCGAGATAAGCGCTATGACGGTCTATTCCCATAACAGTATGATTATTGCCAGCGGGGTACCTGCGGATATCGGCAAGATGCTGGAGGACGGTCAGGGCAGCTTCTTCACCAGCGACACCGAAACGGCCAAGAACGCGGTACTGCGGGGGGAAATAAAAAGTATCCCGAAATATTCATCGACTTTGGATAAACACCTGGAACTGATCCTCTACCCTTTTACTATCGGTGAAACAGGGGAGAGCTGGTCTTTGCTGGTCGGGACAGATACGAAGCTGATCATGGCGGAAATCAACGAAATGACTGTTTTCACCATCATCCTCGCGGTAATCGCGGCGATCATCACCGCGCTCATCATCTACCTTGTCACCGGGAATATTACCAAACCCATTGCCAACATGGCGCTTGTCCTCCATGACGTATCCGGAGGAGATCTAACGAAAGAAGTCACCGTTACTTCCAGGGATGAAATCGGCGATCTTGCCCGGTACTTTAACGAGACCATAGGGAAGATTAAACACATGGTACTTACTATCAAAAACCAGGCCGTTGCCCTCTTTGACATAGGGAATGAACTCGCCGACAACATGACCGAAACGGCCGTGGCCATCAACGAGATAACCGCCAACATCCAGAGCATCAAGGGCAGGATTATCAACCAGGCCGCCAGCGTTACCGAAACCAACGCGACCATGGAACAGATCACCGTGACCATCGACAAGCTCTCAGGCCATATGGATCGTCAAAGCGCCAGCGTTGCCCAGTCCTCGTCGGCCATTGAACAGATGCTTGCCAATATCCGTTCGGTTACCCAAACCCTGGTCAAAAACATGGGAAACGTGAAAGAATTGATAAACTCCTCCGATGTGGGAAGGACCGGCCTCCAGGATGTGGCCGCCGACATTCAGGAGATCGCCCGCGAGTCCGAGGGGCTTCTGGAGATCAACGCGGTGATGGAAAACATAGCCAGCCAAACCAACCTGCTTTCCATGAACGCTGCCATAGAAGCGGCCCACGCCGGGGAGGCGGGGAAGGGTTTCGCGGTGGTGGCGGACGAGATCCGCAAACTGGCCGAGAATTCCGGGGAGCAGTCCAAAACTATTTCCACGGTACTCAAAAAGATCAAAGACTCCATCGACAAGATAACCAAATCGACCGAAAATGTATTGAACAAATTCGAGGTCATAGAAGGCGGGGTAAAAACCGTGTCTGAACAGGAAGAAAACATCAGGAACGCCATGGAAGAACAGGGGGTCGGCAGCAAGCAGATACTGGAAGCCATCGGCCTGCTCAACGATGCGACGCGGATGGTGAAAGGGGGTTCACAGGAGATGCTGGAGGGAAGCAAACAGGTAATACAGGAAAGCAAGAATCTTGAAATGGCGACGCAGGAGATAAGGAACGGGATGAGCGAGATGGCGACCGGAGCGGAACAGATCAACATAGCGGTAAACCGAGTCAATGATATTAGCGGGCAGAACAAGGAAAATATCAACGTACTGGTACGGGAGGTATCAAAATTCAAGGTGGATTGAAGAGCGTTTTATTGTTTCAGATTCGATATTACGAAATAATTCCCTCGCCCTATGACGTGTGGCGGTGTATTTATAGGGGCAAAATAATTTTTAAATATTATTGTAATAATAATAAAGAAGAAAAAAAGACACGGACGCCTCGGTTTTTTTGCGAAAAAAGGCAAAGTTATTTCGGAACAACGGAGTGAAAAAGTCCAAAAAGAAGTAAAAAATGGAATTACGAAAACGTTATAGACGCGCTATTCTTTGTCGTTGCCAAAACGATGGCGTTGAAGAAACTATGCCCGACGCCGCCTGAAACAAAAGACATAACCCGGAATTTACACCTTCCCCGGCGCGTTAAAAACCTTAAAGCCTGTCTATTGTTTATAGAACGTATTTTACAATCAATAATAAAACCCAAATAGCCGCGCGCCCCGCTCCGGCAGTACCGCGTTGATGATACGCCTATATCACCGGCGCGTATAACGCTCCTATCAGATCAAAAGCCGTACGCCGTTCCCGATCGACGCCGAAGGGTAGAACGGCTCCGCCTGTCAGAGCAAAAGTCGTACGCCGTTCCCGATACAACGCCGAAGGTTAGAACAGGCTCCGCCTGCGCCGCCGGACGACAACAATGTCCTTTCTATCTCGTCAATGACCTCATCCGGCGTGGACGCTCCGGCTGATATGCCGATGGCGGCGTATGTCCCCCGTAAAAATGCGTCCGGCACCTCACGGGCGTTTTCAACAAGGACAACAGGCTTGCTCGTGCGGGCGGCGCACGTGTCGCCCGCGGCTTCGCCATACGCGGAATACGCGGCCTCTGCTACGGCAACCAGACGCCGCGTATTTGCGGAGTTTCTCCCTCCCGCAATGATGATCGCGTCCGCTTTTTCGCACAGCGCCTTCAGCGCGTCTTGCCGCTCTCTCGTTGCGGAGCATATGGTGTTGTATATTATTATACGAGGAAAGACCGTTTGCAACGCGCCGCATATCGCCGCGTAATCCTCGGCGGCCAAGGTTGTCTGCGCAATCACGGCCGTTTCCGCCGCCGGGTCTTCGGCGAAGAGAAGGCGGGCGCTTTCCAGCGCGTTGCGGACGTTTTCCACCACGATGCCGCCGGGCGCGTATCCCTGTATGCCGATGATTTCCGCGTGGCGCTTTTCGCCGGCAAGAAAAAGCCGGCGTCCCGCCTGGAAAAGGTCTTGCGCAAGCGTCTGGCTTCTCTTCACTTTGGGACAGGACGCGTCCGCGATGCGGAAGCCCCGCTCCTTTAGCCGCGCCTCGGCTTGCGGGGTAACGCCGTGGGCGCGTATAACGACAACCGCGCCCCGCGCGTCTTGCCGGATTGTCCCGCCGCTGGTTTGATCCGCGTCTTCTTCCAGCGCTTCAACGCCGCGCGCTTTTAGAGTTTCAAGTACAACCGGATTGTGAATGAGGCATCCCGCCGTGTATACCTTCTGATGAGCTGCGGCCTCACGCAGGGCGATGTCAACCGCCCTGCGTACGCCCGCGCAAAAGCCCAACACGGAAGCCCGAATAACGTTCACGGATTAGATGGCGGCGATGGTCGCGCCGCTTTTGGCCCGCCGTTTATTTTCGCTCTTTTTAGCGGTACTGTCCCAGAAGTTCACAAAACCACAAGCGATAAAGATGGTTGAATATACGCCGCTCGTCATGCCGATAAGCAAGGCAAGGGCAAAGTCTTTCATGGAGCCTGTTGTAAAGATGTACAGGGCGGCAACGGCAAGCATGGTCGTTACCGTCGTGATAATAGTGCGCCCAAGCGTTTCGGTGATGGATCGATCAATCGTGTCAACAAAAGTGTCTTCGGGATAGAGCCGCCGCGTTTCACGAACACGGGCGAAGATAACGATAGTGTCGTTGATGGAGTAACCCAGAATGGTGAGGATTGCCGCAATGGTTGTGGTGTTGAACTCCATGCGCGTCCATGTGATAAACGCCACCATGATGAGCGTGTCGTGGGCGATAGCAAGCGTCGCTCCAATCGCGTATTGGGGCTTGAACCGGATGGATGCGTACACCAGAATAAGCAACAAGGTCAACGCCATAAGAATAGCCGCCTGATGGGAAAGAGCTTCTGAGAAGCGCGATCCCACATAGTTGGAACTCGTTACCGCTACGCCGTCAACGCCCGCGTTCAACGCCGGGCTGGTTTCCAACGCGGTTATGATCTTCTCGGCAGGCACCTCGCCGTTCAGCTCGCTGTCCTGCATACGGATCATAAAGCGGCGTTCTTCGCGCTGCCCCAGCACCTGTACCGAAACCTCGCCCAGGGATGAAAGGCTTTCGCGCACCCGCTCAATTGATATCGGGGCGGCGTTCAGGGGCAAGTAATGCGCCACAAAAGGCTCGGCGCCTAGCTGGGGATTGCCCGCCGCGCTTTGCACAAAGAGCGATGTCTGGACATCCGAAGGAGCGGCTGCCGTCACGCTGATCCCGCTTACGCCGGAAAGGGCCGCAGCTATGGAACCGACGGTAGTATATTCGGCGTAGGGAAAGGGATAGGTTTTTCCTTCAACCCCCGAACCCGATATAACGATATACAGCGTGTTTCTGTCAAATGAAATGGATGCGTTGCCCACTCCAGTGTACGTTAGCCGGAGCGATGGCGGCGCGAACTGTACTTCCTGAATAAGGCCCGCCTGAAAGTCAACGCCCAGATTAAAGCCGCCTTTCAAAACATAGCCCGCAAGACCCGCTCCAATCAGTACAAGCGAAATAATCGCGCACGCCAAAAACGCTTTTGAGAAATGTATGATTTTTTTCATTATTTAATCCTCCAGCTCACGGAGACCTTCCTGCTGCCAAGAACATCCGTGCCAAAATCGAAGATGAGGCGGGACACGAAGAGCGCGGTGAACACCGATGAGATGACGCCTATCGCCAAGCTGACCGCAAAGCCCTGTATGGGTCCCGAACCGAGTTGCGAGAGGAAAAGCGCCGCGATAAACGTGGTGATGTTTGAGTCCATGATTGCCCAGAACGCCTTGTCAAAGCCCGCGTCAATCACGGCTTTTCTGCTTTTTCCAAGCCGCATCTCTTCTTTCATGCGCTCGAATATAATGACGTTCGCGTCAACCGCCATCCCGATAGTCAAAATGAATCCCGCGATGCTCGGCAGGGTAAGGGTGAAGTTGAACGCGGAAAGGATGCTGAACATGAGGAAGATATTCAAGATTTGGGCTACCACCGCGTTGATGCCGGCGACTTTGTAAAAAAGCAACATGAAGATCATGACCGCCGCAAAGCCGCCGGTGAGGGCGTACAACCCTTGCCGGATCGTGTCTTCGCCCATGCTCGCCCCTATGCTCTGTTGATTGACAACCTCCAACTGCACGGGCAGGGCCGCCGTCCTCAGGGTGAGCGCTATGTTGTTCGCCTCGTCCAGGCCGAAGCCGGTCAAGCGCACGGACTCGTGAATACCGCTCTGAATAGTTGCCTGGGATTTCACGCGGTCGTCAAGTACGATGGAAAGCTGCTTCCCAATGTTCGCGGACGTGAGCTTATAGAATATATCGCCGCCTTCGCTGTCAAGGATGAAGGTAACTTCCGGCTTGCCGTCAACATCATCGCGGTCGACAACCGCGCTCTTGATGTGGTTTCCGTCCAGCCCGATCTCTTTCTTGACCGCGGTATAGCCGGTGAATTCGTCAAGCCCGTAGCGGTCTTTGGTGTAAACGCCTAAAATCATCACGTCGCCGGGGATGATCGTAGGATCAATGAGGTTGCCCGCGCCGTCAAATGTGGTTGTAGGATGCTCGGCGTAGTATTGGTTGAACTTTTCAAGCGCCTCCGAGTCAACCAGACGGAAGGTGAGGCTGCCTTTTCCCATGATGATGTCGTTAATGCGTTCGGGGTCCGCGGTGCCGGGGATTTCCACATATATTTGATCCGTCCCCTGCCGCCTGATGACCGGCTCGGTGAGACCGAAGCGGTCGATGCGGCTGTAAAGCACCTCAAGCGCCCTGTTCATGGCGTCTTCACGGTCAGCGTCGGTCAACGGATGATCCGTTATCTCCTGAAGCGCGTCCATGTTGGTCTGAAGTACGATGCTCAGGCCGCCGGAAATGTCCAGACCGAGTTGCACCGCGTTTTTTTGAAGGTTTTTCAGGGCGAATATCCTGTCGCGGTAATTAGTTTCTATTACATCAAGAGCCTCCTGCCTGCTGGCGAAGGCGGAAAGCGTGGCTCTCGCATCCCACTTTTCAGGAGCGGGAGTGCGGGATTCTTTTAAGATTTTTTTCGCCTGTTTCTGCAAAAAGAGGAGTTTTTCAGGCACATTGCCACCCGTCTTCGCGTTGTCAAGCAGAAGCCGCAAATCGGCTTGCGCGGTTTGGGATGCGTATATCTTTATCTGCTCTCTTGAACTTAACGCCAAAGTTTGCTCATCTTTGGGAATCATAAAATACCAGCGGACAGTCGGATATAGAAAAACCAAACACAACGCAACTACCGCCAGAATAATGAAGAAACGGTAGCGTTTGCTCATGACTTCTCCCCGCCGCCCTTCTCATCTTTTTTTTCTTCGATTTTCTTTTCTTCTCCATCATCATCGTCCGCTTCTTTAGCCGCCGCCTCAACGCTGGAAATAGCCGAGCGGCTGAACTCCATCTTGGTGTTTTCATCGACCTTGACAATGACGGAACCTTCTTTGACTTTTTGAATAGTCCCGTGAATGCCGCCTATGGTAACAATCTTGTCGCCCTTTTTAAGGGCGCCGAGCATTTTCTGGGTCTCTTTCTGTTTTTTGTTTTGCGGTCTAATGATGAGAAAATAAAAGATCGCTATGATCAAGATGAAAGGAACGAAGGAAACAAGCGCGTTGCCGCCCGCCGCGCCACCGGCTACGCCATCAGGCGCGGCCATAAGCAAGGCGCGGGGAAATGAAAATACTGAAAAAAATGCTGAGTTCATACTGTAACTTCCTTATTATAGAAAAATATGGAACATACGGTACCATAAAAAAGAAGAACTATCAAGGGGGAAATTGTGGAATACGCGGACGGAGGGGCGCAAGGTCTGACTCGCCATTTCAAACGCCACAAACATCCCCGCCGCATGTTCTGGATTGTGCGGACATCAAATGCGTCTTTCCCAAAACGCGAACCGCAGCCATTGTCTCATTCATGCGGCGCTTCAGACGCCGAATTTCGGCGGGATTCTTGCTCCCTGCGAGCGGAGTCTGAAGTGAGGTAATTTCCGGAAGGATCGCCTCCCTATTCATTACTTATTCCCACCCGCCCGCCTTGCCGCTGTTCACCTGTCCCGGCGAATATGAATTATTACTCCGCCCCGCAACGTAACGTTGTCGCCCGTTGTTTTGGCTGTTTACGATGGTTTTGCAGCCCGCATAAGGACTTTGTGAAGAAGCAAAGACCATGCTTGCAAAAATGTGGGTGGAGTGAGGCGTGGGAATGGAGCGTTCCCCGCTACGCTGGGGCGCGGAAAGACCAAGACTTTATGATTATTGAAATAACGGGTATCCTTATTCCGGCGGGATTAGGGAGCCGGGGCCGGTTGCCGCCCGGCGAGAGGCTGCGGCCCGTAAGGGCAGACCTCGCGCCCTAGAATAATCTTCAACCGGCCGCCGGACGAACAGATGCGGAACGCCGCCGCGGCGGCCTTACCGCGG